>DBBA01000066.1:572-4528 GCA_002291955.1 Rhodobacteraceae bacterium UBA996
TGCGCGACATGGCCGAACGGTCGGGCGTGATGGACGTGGCGTCGTTCACCACCGTGCTGATCCAGTCGCAGCAGTTCGGCACGTCCATCGCCGACGCGCTGCGGGTCTATGCGTCCGAGATGCGCGACAAGCGCGTGATGCGGGCCGAGGAGAAGGCCAACAAGCTGCCCACGAAGATGACGCTGGCCACCATGATGCTGACGGTGCCGCCGCTTCTGATCATCCTGATCGGGCCGTCCGTCTACGACATCTCGCAGACGCTGGTGCAGGTGACGAACCGCTAGTCGCGGCGCGGTCGGGGATGCTAGCAAGGCGGCCATGACGCCCCGCCATGCCGCCCTTCTGCTGCTTGCCCTGACCCTTCCGGCCGCCTGCGACACCGCGGGCGGCCTCAACCGTTTCGACGGGCTGAACGCCCCGGGCGTGGACCGCCGCGGCGCGGGCGTGGATGGCCTGACGGTCGGTCACCGGCTGATGGCGGCGGGCGAGTTCGACAGCGCGCTCGACGCCTATTACCGCGCCGCCGCCGAGCGCGGGGTCACGGTGGACACGCTGTCGGCCATCGGGTCGGCGCAACTGATGCTGGGCCGCCTGAACCAGGCCGAACGCACCCTGCGCGAGGCGATCGAGCTGGACGACACGTTCCCGCCCGCCTGGAACAACCTGGGCGTGGTGCTGATGGAACAGGACCGCATCGGCGAGGCTGAACGCAGCTTCCGCACCGCCTTTGCGCTGGACAGTGGCAATACTGCCGAAATCCGCGACAATCTTGCCCGCGCGATGGAACAGCTGGCCGATCCGGGGTATGTTCCGCCCGACGACAGCAGGTTCGCGCTGGTCCGGCGCGGGGGGGGCGATTTCCTTCTCCGTCCGGTGCCCTGACAAGCGGACCGCAAGAGCAGAGGCAGGCAAACGATGCAGACCACCAGGATGGCGATCCTGTGCCTTGCGGGCACGGTTCTTCTTGCCGCATGCGACACGCCGGGCATGCGGTCCGATGTGGAGCGGCAACTGGCCGACGTGAACGTGATCGACGAGACGAACCTGTCGTCCGTCATGCTGACCGCGGCCAACCCCAACGAGGCGGTGGACTATTTCCGCCGCGCGTCCGAGGCGCGGCCCGAACGGCTGGACCTTGCGCGCGGACTGGCCATGTCGCTGGTCCGCGCCGGCAAGCCGACCGAGGCGGTCGCCGCCTGGAACCGCGCCATGGCCCTGCCCGATTCCACCCCCGACGACCAGGTGGGCCTGGCCGACGCGCTGATCCGCGCGAACGACTGGACCCGCGCGAAGGAGGTGCTCGACGGCATCCCGCCCACGCACGAGACGTTTGACCGCTACCGGCTGGAAGCGATGGTGGCCGACTCGCGCGAGCAGTGGGACCGCGCCGACAGTTTCTACGAGATCGCCGTGGGCCTGACGACCCGGCCCGCGGGCGTGATGAACAACTGGGGCTTCTCGAAGCTGACCCGCGGCGACTTTGCCGGGGCCGAGCGCCTGTTCACCGAGGCGATCACCTATGACAGCAGCCTGTTCACCGCCAAGAACAACCTGGTCCTCGCCCGCGGCGCGCAGCGACGCTACCAGCTGCCCGTGGTGCCGATGACGCAGATCGAACGGGCCGAGCTTCTGCACACGATGGCGCTGTCGGCGATCAAGCAGGGCGACGTGTCGATCGGCAAGGGCCTGCTGGAGGAAGCGCTGGAAACCCACCCGCAGCACTTCGAGGCCGCCGCCCGCAGCCTGCAGGCGCTGGACCGCGGCGCGATCGTCCGCTAGGCGGCGCACGGGGGACTGGCCGGATGGAGACGATGTTCGCCCAGGCTCCCGGCGTCGCGCTGTGGTTCCTGCTGCCCGCGGCGCCGATCTGCCTGTGGGCGGCGTGGTCGGACCTGGCCACCATGAAGATCCCCAACCGCGCGGTCCTGGCCCTGGCGGGCGCCTTTGCAGTGGTCGGCATAATGGTGCTGCCGCTGCCCGACTACGGCTGGCGCTGGGTCGCGCTGGCGGTGGTGCTGGCGGCGGGGTTCGTTCTGTCCTCGCTCCGGATGCTGGGCGCGGGCGATGCCAAGTTCGCCGCCGCCATGGCGCCCTTCGTGGCCCTGCCCGATGCCGGGCGATTCCTGATGCTGCTGGCGGCGATGACCCTGGCGGCCTATGTCCTGCACCGCACGGCGCGGGCCCTGCCCGCGATCCGCGCCCGCACCGGGCACTGGGTCAGCTGGACCCGCGGGCGGCAGTTCCCGATGGGCCTGGCGCTTGGTCCCACGCTGGTCGTCTACCTGGCGCTGGCGGCCGCCGGCGCCTGAGGCGGACCACGCCCGCCTCCATCGCTCGCGACCCTGCGCCCCCCCAACGCTCGCGACCCTGCACCCGGGCCGCCACCAAAGCGCACCCCCGATGCCACAGGATTGCCACGACCGTCCGGCACAAACACGGTGAACGGCACGGGTCTGTCCACGGCCCGTGTCCGACCTGCCTGCCGCGCCCCCGGGGTCGCTCCCTGGCCGCGGCGATGTCCTTGGGGGGAATTGTCATGAACGTGCATGCCGGAAACGTCCTCGCCCCGCCGGTCCCGCGGACCCTGCAAGAGGTCGGCGTGCCCGTCATCATGATGCGCGACATCCTGCTCAAGACGATGTTCCGCATGAACCTCGACCAGGTGTCGAAGCTGTCCAGGGTGGTGGCGCTGCCGCTGGGCCTGACGCAGGAACTGGTGGACCTTGCCCGCCAGCAGAAGCTGGTCGAGGCGATGGGCACGCTGCACGCGAACTCGGGCGGCGAGATGGCCTATCAGCTGTCCGACGCGGGCCGCGCCCGGGCGCAGGACGCGCTGGCCCAGTCCGAATACTACGGCGCGATGCCGGTGCCGCTGACCGACTACCGTGCCCAGACCAAGCGCCAGTCGATCCGCAACATCCAGGTCACCCGGGAACAGCTTCTGGGGGCGATGGGCCACCTGATCCTGCCGAACGAGCTTCTGGACCACCTGGGTCCCGCGGTGTCGGCCGGCCGGTCGATCCTGATGTACGGCCCCCCCGGCAACGGGAAATCTTCGATCTCGAACGGGATCCGCGATGCGCTGGGCGACAACATCTATGTGCCGCGCGCGCTGGAATACCAGGGCACCGTGATCACGGTCTACGACCCGATCGTGCACACCCTGGCCCCGGTCGCCGAGGAGGACCCGAACGCGCTCCGCAAGTCCACCGCCGGGATGTTCGACCAGCGCTACGTCTACTGCCGCCGCCCCACCGTGATCACGGGCGGCGAGTTGTCGCTGTCGATGCTCGACCTGGTCTACAACCCGGTCGCGCGCACCTACCAGGCGCCCCTGCAGCTGAAATCCACCGGCGGCGTGTTCATCGTCGACGACCTTGGCCGTCAGGCCGAACCGCCGCAGGCGCTGATCAACCGCTGGATCGTGCCCCTGGAAGAGGGCAAGGATATCCTCGCGCTGCAATCGGGCGAGAAGTTCGAGGTGCCCTTCGACACGCTGGTGATCTTCTCGACCAACTTCCACCCCAACGACATCTTCGACAAGGCGGCGCTGCGCCGGATCTTCTTCAAGATCAAGATCGACGGCCCGGGACAGGCCGACTACCTGAAGATCTTCGCGATGGTGGCACGCAAGAAGAAGATGCCGCTGAACGAGGAAGCGCTGATGTACCTGATGCGCGAGAAGTACCCGCTGATCGACAACATCTATGCGAACTACCAGCCGGTGTTCCTGATCGACCAGATGATCGCGATCTGCAACTTCGAGGGCATCCCCTACCAGATGTCCCCCGCCCTGATCGACCGCGCCTGGGCGAACCTGTTCGTCAAGGAAGAGGCGATCGTCCACTGATACGGGCGAAGGCGCCAGACGAAGGCGGGGGGCTGTCTGCCCCCCGACGTTCGGCGCTGGCGCGCCTGCCCTCGGCTCGCGCCTCGGGCGTTCGGCGCTGAACGAT
>DBBA01000009.1 GCA_002291955.1 Rhodobacteraceae bacterium UBA996
TTCGATATGGCCCAAGTATCCCGGGGGTATGGGGGCAGAGCCCCCGCCTTGCCGGGACACCCCCCATCCGCTACACCCCGCCCGCAATCGCAGGGGCACCCCAGACCATGTCCAAGGACAAGCGCGCACCCCGGCCCCGGGCCGAAACGCCGAAAGGGTTCCGCGACTATTTCGGGGCCGAGGTCACGGAACGGCAGGAGATGCTCGCAGCCATCGCGCGGGTGTACCGGTCCTACGGCTTCGATGCGCTGGAAACCTCCGCCGTAGAAACGGTCGAGGCGCTGGGCAAGTTCCTGCCCGACGTGGACCGCCCGAACGAAGGCGTCTTCGCCTGGGCCGAGGGCGAGGGGGATCGCCCCGACTGGCTCGCGCTCCGCTACGACCTGACCGCGCCCCTCGCCCGCGTCGCCGCGCAGTACCGCCAGACGCTGCCGATGCCCTATCGCCGCTACGCCATGGGCCCCGTCTGGCGGAACGAAAAGCCGGGACCGGGCCGCTTCCGCCAGTTCTACCAGTGCGACGCCGACACCGTGGGCGCCGCGAGCGTGGCCGCCGACGCCGAGATCTGCGCGATGCTGGCGGATGCGCTGGAAGCCACCGGCATCCCCCGCGGCGACTACGTGATCCGCGTGAACAACCGCAAGGTCCTGAACGGCGTGATGGAAGCCGCGGGCGTCCTCGACCCCGCCGACCCCGAGAAACACGCCCACGAACGCGGGATCGTGCTCCGCGCCATCGACAAGCTCGACCGGCTGGGGGTGGACGGGTTGACCGCGCTCCTCGGACCCGGCCGCATGGACGAATCCGGTGATTTCACCAAGGGCGCGGGGCTTTCCACCGCCCAGACCGACACGATCCGCGCATTCGTGGCCGCCCGGGGCGACACGAACGCCACCACCGTCGCCACGCTCGGCGCCCTCGTCGGCACGTCCGCGACCGGCACCGAGGGCGTCACTGAGCTCGCCCAGATCGCCGACCTCCTCGCTGCCAAGGGCTACGGCCCCGACCGCATCATCATCGACCCCTCGGTCGTCCGCGGCCTCGGTTACTACACCGGCCCGGTGTTCGAGGCGGAACTGACCTTCCAGATCACCGACGACGACGGCCGCCCCCGCAACTTCGGCTCGGTCGCGGGCGGCGGGCGCTACGACGACCTCGTCAAGCGCTTCACCGGCGAGACCGTCCCCGCCACCGGCGTCTCCATCGGCGTGGACCGCCTGCTCGCCGCCCTGCGCGCCAAGGGCCGCATCGGCACCCGCGCGGCCCCAGGCCCCATCATTGTCACCGTCATGGACCGCGACCGCATGGCCGACTACCAGCGCCTGGCCGCCGACCTGCGGGCGGGTGGCCTGCGCGCCGAAGTCTACCTCGGCAACCCGAAGAACTTCGGCAACCAGCTGAAATACGCCGACCGCCGCGGCAGCCCCGTCGCGCTCATCCAGGGGTCGGACGAGCACGCCCGCGGCATGGTGCAGGTCAAGGACCTGATCCTCGGCGCCCAGATCGCCGCCAGCGCCACGGTCGAGGAATGGAAGGATCAGCCCGCGCAGACCGAGGTCCCCCGCGACGCCCTGATTCCCGCCATCCGCGCGATCCTGGCCCGCCACGGCCTTGACCAGCCCGATGCCTGACGCCCCCACCCGCGAGGCCGAACGCACCCGGGCCGAGGCGCTTCTCGCGCCCCTTCTGGCCGAAGGCGCCACGCGGGTCGATACCGACATCCTGCTGCCCGCCGCCACCCTCCTCGACCTCTACGGCGAGGATATCCGCGCGCGGGCCTACATCACCACCGACCCGGTGCACGGCGAACAGGTCCTCCGCCCCGACTTCACCGTGCCCGTGGTGCAGGCCCACATGGCCCACGGCGCCGACCCCGCGCGCTATGCCTACCTCGGGCCGGTCTTCCGCCGGCAAGAGGGGCGCCAGCCCCGCCCCCGCGAATACCTTCAGGTGGGGTACGAGGTCTTTGACCGCACCAACCCGGCGGCGGCGGATGCCGAGGTCTTTGCCCTCTTCCGCGACACGCTTGCCCACCTGCCCGTCCGCGCGGCGACCGGCGACATCGGCATCCTGATGGCCGCCGTCCGCGGGCTTCGCACGTCGGATGCCCGCCGCGCGGCGCTGATGCGCCACATCTGGCGCCCCCGCCGCTTCCGCGCGCTGCTGGACCGCTACGCGGGCCGCACGCCCGTGCCCCCCGCCCGCGCCGCGATGCTGACAAGCCCCGATCCCTTCGCAGGCGCAGGCCCCGACATCGGTCGCCGCACCCGCGCGGAAGTCGCCGCCCGCATCGACACCCTGCGAACTGATGCGCAAGAACCACCCATCTCCGCCGAACAGGTGGACGCGCTGGAAGACCTCGCCTCCTTCCGCGGCACCATGGGCGACGCGCTGATGCGCTTGCGCGACGCCGCCGTGGACATGCGCGAACTCGCCCCCGCCATCCGCACGTTCGAGGCGCGGATGACCGCGCTCGCCGCCCGCGGCATCGACCCCGACCGGCTGGACTTCGAGGCAAGCTTTGGCCGCACGACCCTCGAATACTACGACGGCTTCGTGTTCGGCTTCCTGGCCGACGGGCGCACCGACCTGCCCGCCATCGCCACCGGCGGCCGCTACGACGCGCTCACCCGGGTCCTTGGCAACGGCCGGTCGATCCCCGCGGTCGGCGGCGTGATCCGCCCCGCCGTGGTGCTGGCGCTGGAGACCCCGCGATGAGCTTGCGCATCGGCGTGCCGTCCAAGGGGCGGCTGATGGACAAGTGCTTCGACTGGTTCGCTGCCCGCGGCGTGACCATGGAACGCACTGGCGACGACCGCGAATATGCAGGCACCATCAACGGCCTGCCCGACGCGACCCTCGTCCTGATGTCCGCGGGCGAAATCCCCCGCGATCTGGCGGCAGGCCGCATCCACCTGGGCGTCACCGGATCGGACCTGGTGCAGGACGGCCTGCCCGCCTGGGACGACGCGGTGGAAGTCCTCGCCGAAATGGGCTTCGGCCAGGCCGACCTGGTGATCGCCGTCCCCCGCGCCTGGGTCGATGTGGACACGCTCGACGACCTCGACGCCGCAGCTGCCGCCTTCCGCCGCACCCACGGCGAACGCCTGCGCATCGCCACCAAGTACCACCGCCTGGTGCGCGAGTTCCTGCGCGCCGCGGGCGTCGCCGATTACCTTCTGGTGGACAGCCAGGGCGCGACCGAGGGCACCGTGGCGCAAGGCACCGCCGAGGCAATCGCCGACATCACCTCCACCGGCGACACCCTGCGCGCCAACCACCTGAAGCCCCTGTCCGACGGCCTGATCCACCGCAGCCAGGCCGTGCTCTACCGCTCCCGCCGCGCGCCATGGGACGGCCCCGCGCGGACCGCGCTCGACGCACTGCGCCAGCGGATCGACGGGTGAACCCCATGCCCGATCCAGACCGCCTGACCCAGCTCGAGGAACTGGCAGCCCACCTTTCCCGCACGGTCGATGACCTGTCTGCCGTCATCGCCCGGCAGGACGCCGAACTGACCACCCTCCGCCGCCAGGTGGCCTGGCTTCTGGACCGCGAGAAGACCCGCGACCGCGAGGCGTCCGGCGGCGTCTTCATCGAGGGCGAACGCCCCCCGCATTACTGAGGACCTGATCTCCCGGCGCAGACCGTCCCGCGACTCGGGTCCCGCACGGCTGCCCGAACGCGCCTGCCGCACATCGAGAACAGACCAAATTCCACGTCGACACACCAAACGGAATGGTCCTGTTTGTCATCCCCGCGAAAGCGGAGATCCTCCACGCCGTACGGACCCAAGCCCCTCACGCCCAAGGTTCCCTCCCGGGCGCCTCCCCTCCCCCTCGTGGGGAGGGGTTGGGAGTGGGGGGCGTCGCGCCTGGTCCGAGGAGGGGGTGTCGCCGTCCGTCGCCGGGCCAAAGACCTCCAGAGTCTGCCCCTCAGGATAGGACCACCGTCTCCAGCACCGCCATCGCCGCGAGATAGGCTGACACGTTCGTGACCCCGGCGCCGGCCACGAAGACAACCGCCGCCGCCCGGCACAACATCGCCCCGGCCCCGAGGAACCCCAGCGCGAGGACGCAAATCATCGCCGGCACGAAATGCGCCGAGTACAGGAACGGCTCGTCGCCGTAGACTAGGTGCAGGACGAACTGGAACGCGAGGAACAGCGCGGGCACGACCACGAATGGGCGCAGACCGGGGGTTCGCCACAGGTTCCACAGCGCACAGGCGGCGACCAAGCCGATGGCAATCAGCGCGATCCAGCCTAGGGGTCCGTAGGCCAGATGATCCGGCCGGATCCCGTGGCTCTCGGTAAGGACAGGCGCAGGCACGACCCAGGGGTTGGCCACGAAACTCACGACCCGGTCGCTGAACCCTACCTGATGCTCCTCCACCTTCACCGCAGCCAGATGCTGCACCTCGTCAAGCACCGCGTCCGGAAGGAAGAAGAACTGCGCGGTCCGGATAAAGGTCTTCTGCCACAGCGACAGGATCGCGACGACGACGAAGGATGCCACAACGACGACAACTACATCACGGCGCGACAGACGCTGCGCCGCAGCCAGGATTCCGGCGATCCAATTCGTCGTTGTGAAGGACAGCGTCAGCGCGGCGACTGCAACCCATCCGATTCGCGAAACGCCTGGAATGACCGCTGCAAGACAGGCGAACATCACCGACATGCCACCGAACGGATAGGTCTCAGGGACCGACCACCAGTGCAAGAATGCCCCCGAGGCCAAGAAGACCGCTGTCAGTAGGGCAGCATCCACCGGCGAAATCCCGGCGACGCGCCCAAAGGCATAGACCATGCAGCAGGTCGCAAGTCCGGTCAGGGCGACGATGACCGCGGCGGCTGTAGTGCTTGGCAGCCCCAGTTGCATGAGGATGGTCGTCGGTGGAATCACCAGGAACGAGAAGATCGGGTGGACCGAGGTCCGCAGGTGGGCGGGCCCAACCTCCTCACCCGACATGTAGTGGTGAGACTGTACGATGTCGGACCCATAGTACTGGTCATAGGCGAGGAAAACAACTTCGGGCAGCTGCAGACCCAGCGCCAAAGGAATCAAGAATCCCGCCAATCCCAAGAGAGCACACAACGCGATGTCGATCCGGTAAGTCCCGTTTGCGTGCATGTGTTCTCCTGTGCTTCCGCGTCCGGCCGGACCATGACGAATGTTGTGGCGGCAAAGCTTTGATCGTCCGGACTATTCCGCTCTTCAAGCGACTTGCAAGTTCGGTGCCGGTCGGCCGGGTTGGAATCCGGCAATCGCGCGCAGCGCGGACCCACGGGCGCTCGGCCGACCGCCATCCCCGACCTGCCCTTTCCAGCAGTAGGATGCGTGCTCGCGCGCACCATCCGCACCGCAGGGGCGACGCCTTCCCTTGGTACCATCCGCCCTCCACCCCGTGTCCGCCGTCATCGCCCGCCAGGACGCCGAACTGACCACCCTCCGCCGCCAGGTGGCCTGGCTTCTGGACCGCGAAAAGACCCGCGACCGCGAGGCGTCGGGCGGCGTCTTCATCGAAGGCGAACGGCCCCCGCATTACTGACGGACGGCACGCCCGGCACCCGGGCGCTCCGGGCCCCCGATCGGTCACATTCCGATTCTTGAACCGATGATCGTGCCCGTCTCCATCGAGACGAAAGAGCTTACGTCGCCCCCGACCACGAGCTGGCCGTCGAGAGGGGCGCGCGCGTAGTACACCTCGACGAGAGGGCCGCATTGCCGAAACACTGGCGGATTGTATTCGGCGTCGAAACCGGTCCGGAACCCGCTGCAAACCACGGCAGCGGTACGCCGCGCGTCCTCCTCGGTCACGCCATCAGAACATGCATCTGGCGTGAACGTGCCGCCGCATGCGGGGATCGCCAGGATCATCGCGAGCGGCATCGCGGAATGCCGGGGACACCTCACCCCCGCCCCTCCAGATACCGCCGCTTCGCCTCCTCGCCCAACTTCATCTGCCGGACCATGTCGGCAATCGCGGCCTCGTCGGACTTGTCGGCATAGCGGAACTCGCTGTCGGCGTAGCGGTTGATCTCCTGGATCACCATGTCCACGGTGATGGGGCGCATGAGCCCCCGCAGCATGGACGCCTTCTCGTCATAGGGTTTGCGCAGGAACAGGTCGGGTTCCGCCATCCAGTCGTCGGGGATCTCGAAGTCCACCGCGCGGACCTTGACGGCATCCGTGATGTTCTTGATCGCGCGCCCGGTGAAGCGCTTGTCGGCTTCCTGGATCGCCTTCAGATACCGCCCGATCTTGGCGATGGTATCCAGCGGGCCGATCTCCTGCGCCACCCGTTCCCACACGGCGATCAGGCCGTCCTCCTTGGGGCGGCCGTGCGATTCAAAACTCGCCGCCACCGCGCGCTGGATCGCTTGCGCCGCGAACAGGTCGTGGTCGCCCAAGGGGATCTTGTGGTTCTTGCCCAGAAGCAGCGACAGGATGTCGATATAATCCTCTCGGGACATCGGCCCGTCCACCAGAAACCGCGCGCCCGCCCGCTGGCGCAGCGCGTCGTCCACGTTCTCCGGGTAATTGCTGAACATCCCGAAGGTGCAGTTCCCCCGCACCACGGTATTCGCGCCCGCAAACGCCTCCATGAACACGGCGGTCACTTCCAGCTGGCCTGCCGATGATTGCCGGTCGCCGCGCTTGCCCGCGATCTGGTCGATGTCGTCGATGGTGCCGAAGCCGATCACGGCGGGGTCGAGCACGTTCTGGATGAACGCCTTGGCGTTCTGCCCCGACTTGCCCTGGTAGCTGTCGATCTGGTCCACGCTGAAGTTCTGGTAGCGGAACGGGTAGCCCGCGACCCCGCAATAGCCGTGGATCATCCCGGCCATCATCTGGATCAGGGTCGTCTTGCCCGTGCCCGGGGCGCCGTCGCCCATGAAGGTGAAGATGAACCCGCCGATCTCGGCAAACGGGTTCAGGCGCCGGTCGAAGTCGTAGGCCATCAGCATCTTGGCCAGCCGCATCGCCTGATACTTGGCGATGTGGTTCCCGATGACTTCTTCCGGCTTCTTGAAGGCCATGGTCAGGGTGGACCCCCAGGCCTTTCGCGCCGGGCTGAAGCCCGCGATGGGCAGATCGTCGGCTTCCACCCGGAACCGCGCGCCCGAGAAGGCGCCCGTGCGGGGCGCGGTTTCGGCGCGCGCGGCGACCTTCTGCATCAGCGCCTCGGCCCAGGCCAGCACCGTGGCCACCAGCCGCGAGTCCTCGCCCTGGCCAAAGGCCGCGATGTCCTGGTCAAGCTCCCACAGCACGCCGTGGACCGCCAGTTGCGCGTTGTCGGTCAGTACCTCGTCGATGGTGCCGACGTCCACCGTCGCCTCGGTGGCACTTGGGGCCAGCAGGAAGGCGGTCGCGTTGCCAAGCGTGTAGAGGACCGCCAGTGCCTCAGCGGCCAGCAGTTCGGTGAACTCGGCGCGGCGCGCGTCGGGCAGGCGCCCTTCCAGGTTCTCGCGCTTGAGGCCCGCAAGGCCGGTGTGGGCCGCGAACGTCTCGCCCAGCGCCAGCGCGATGGCGAGCGCCCGCTTCAA
This sequence comes from Rhodobacteraceae bacterium UBA996, assembly GCA_002291955.1. Classification (GTDB taxonomy): domain Bacteria; phylum Pseudomonadota; class Alphaproteobacteria; order Rhodobacterales; family Rhodobacteraceae; genus UBA996. The sequence continues at coordinate 7,553 of DBBA01000009.1, forward strand.
GGATTGCAGGACGGTCGCCTGCAGGGGGGTCACAAGACCGTCGTCGGCGGCCTGCACGCGGTCGATCAGGTGCACACCCCCCGGCCGCGCTGTGCTGCGCGTCACAAGGCCGGGCGTCGTGGACCGGAAGCGCCGCACGGGGGCGACCCCGGGCGAGCGTTCCGCGACGGGCGCGGGCTCGCGCGCAGTTCCAAGACGCGGGGCGTGGTCGAACCCCGCCAGCAGCGCCACCGCCGCGGGGGTGTGCTTCGCAATATCCTCCTCGCGCAGTTCCATCTGGTCAGCGGGCTGGCTCATGGCGTCACCTCATGCTCAACACACGGCCCTGCGCGCCGACGACGAACTTGCGCACGTCGCGCAGGCCCGCCGGGTTCAGTTCGGCCAGCGCCTGATAGGGGCGTTCGGGCAGGACCAGCGCGCGGCCGATGCTGGTCGCCCCGGTTTCCGCGCCGCGCAGGGGGTCAAGCCGGTAGATCTGCCGTTCCACCGTGCCGAACCAGCCGGATTTCTGCGCCTCGGCCCGCTCGGCCTCCAGCGCCTCCATCGTCAGGACCAGCGCCCAGTCCTGCCCTTCGGGCGCGTTGGCGGCGCGCAGGACGTCGTGGATGGGCCCGGACTGGACCGTGTAGGCGGCCGAGTGCATCGGACCGAGGGTAAGCCTGCGCAGGCGCACCGGGTGCAGGTCGGCGAAATCGGTGTCGAAGCCCTTGGCGACCGTCACCAGCTTCAGCCCCGACACGGCCTGCGCCATCAGGTGGCGCTGCACCTCGGGCCAGCGGCCTTCGTCCTTGGGCAGCGCCCGGCGGCCGGTGTCGTGCAGGTCCATCAGCCAGATGACGGGCAGGTTCTGCTGGCTGTCCCAGACGGCCCAGTGCACCAGATAGTGCCGCCGCCGCTCGTGCAGGTCGCCCTGCCAGCGGGCATCGGGGTCGTTGGCGGCCCAGAACAGCCCGCCATCGGCCAGCGCCTGATAGTACAGCCGCTGCGACAGGGCGTATTGCAGGCGGGTCGGCACGGCCAGTTCGCCCACGATCTGGCGCACCATGTCATCCTTGAGCTGCGCGTCGGACGGCATGTTGGCCAGATGCCGGTCAGCCTGCTGGGCATCGTTGGCCATCACCAGAAGCTCGCGCGCCATCGGGAACCCGGACTCGTGCGCGTCGATGGTCATGGCGGCCCCGGGTCCGGCCCCCGGGCGACCCGTCATCAGATACTTCAGTGAAAGCGCCCGCAGGGTGGCGGCGATCCCCTGCACATAGGCGCCGGTCACGCGCACCTCGTCGCGCGACAGGGTCCCTTCCTCGTGCAGGAGGGCGGCCACGCGGGCCAGATGCGCCGTGATCCCCTCGAACTTGCGGAAGTAGCGGCGCGCGGCGAAGCTGTCGGACAGCCCCACGTGGTCGCGGGCGATCTGCGCGGCTTGCGCGTCGCGGTCGGTCATCGCCTGCGCTTCCCTGTCGCCCCCGTCAGCCTTCGCCGTACAGGTTCTTGTCGTGCTTTTCCACGATGGCGGCGAAGCGGCGGGCAAAGCGTTCGTCGGCCTTGGCCTTGGCTTCCAGGATCTGGCGAGCGAAGACCATGTGATCCTCGTGCGCCTCCATCATCTCGGCCATGCGCTGGTTCGTGGCGGTGCCGATGGCGGCCATGGCGGCGGCGGCCTCCTGGTCGGTCTTGACGCCGATCTCGTTGATCCGGTGGGCCACATCCTGCTGCTGCGCGGTCTTGAGCGATTTCGACAGCGCGTCATACAGGACCACGCGCTGCTTCGTATCGGTCTGCAGCTTGTTGATCAGGACCATCTGGGTGGCGGCCTGGTTCTGCAAGCTGTCCACCCAGGTCTTGCCCTTCTCGATGTAGCGTTCCAGCGTCTGCGACTTGGCGAGCTTGACCTGTTCGTCCTGCACCAGCGCGTTGTGCTGCCCGTTCAGGTCGGCGAGCTGGCTTTCAAGGCGCGTGCGCTCGGCCGCGTCCTGCGTCACGCTGATGCGGTTCTCCAGCGCGATGATCTGCGGGTCGAGCGCCTGCACCTGGGTGCGGACCGCCTCCAGCGCGGCGACGGTGGATTCCCGTTCGGCCAGCGTCTCGGTCAGGTTCTTTTCCACCCGTGTCTTCTGGTCGTTCAGCAGGTCAAGCTGCCCCTGCAAGAGCTTCACGATCACGTCGGACTTGGCGATCAGGTCCTGCAGCTTGTCGTCGATGGACGCGGTGCGCAGGCGCTCCTGGCGCATGGATTCGGCCTTGCCGCGGCTGAACATGCCTACGAAGGATTCCATCCCCGTCTTCGACCGCATCTCGTCGAAGTCCTTGGAGAAGGCCGCCGTCACATCGTCGAGCCCCATGATGAGTTCGGCGATGTTCGCGTTCATCAGGTCGGTGTGCTTGTGCACATCGGCGAGCGTGGCATTTTCCACGTCGATGGCGGCCTCGCCCTGGTCGAGCTTGGTGCGCGCGCTCTCGATCCGGGTGGTGATGTCGGAAATCCTGGCCTGCGCCGCGGCGACCTGCGCCTGGCTTTCCCGGATCTGCGCGTCGAAATCGGCCATGTCTGCCTCCTGCACCCGTCTTGCACCTGACGTTGGCGACCTTACCCGATGGTGCAAGCCCGCGTCATCCGGTATTCCGGCGGGACCCGTGCAGGAGGACAGGATGCAGGCCCCCCTGATCCAGCGGCTGGACCGAAGCGCCGCCACGCCCGAGGAGAGCCGCCCCGACCCGTCCCGCGTGATCGCGGGCGATCCGGTGTTCACGACATGGAACGTCGAGGAGCGCGACGGCCTGTTCGCGGGCGTCTGGCGGTCTACCCCGGGGACGTGGCGCGTGGTGTATGACGAGTGGGAGTACTGCGTGCTGCGGTCAGGCGTGTCGGTCGTGACGCCCGCGGGCGGCGATCCCCTGACCCTGCGCGCGGGCGATGCCATCGTGATCCGCCCGGGGTTCCGGGGGACATGGGAGGTCGTGGAGACGACCGTGAAGGACTACGTCATCCGGGTGTAGTCACGGTCTGGCGTCGCGGCGGGGGCTCTGCCCCCGCACCCCCGGGATACTTGGGACAGGATGAAGGGGAGGTCAGGCGAGGGTCGCCCGCGTGGCCGCCAGTGCCTCGGCCAGTTCGGCGCGGGCGGTCGGGTGGCCCGGCGGCAGCGCGGCGCAGACGGCCTCGGCCCAGTCGAGGTAGGCGCGGGCGCGCGGGCCGTCCCAGTGGATGGGGGGCGAGGTGCCGATGGCCCGCACGTTCGTCGTCGTGTCGCCGAGCTTGATCAGGGCAGCGCGGGGGGATTTGCCGGGCGCGTTGGCCAGTTGCAGGCGCTTGCGGTCGGGTTTCGGCAGCGCCTTGTCGTCGGTCAGTTCCGCGACAAGGGCGGCAATGTCGGCCCCGAACCACTGGGCAAGCATCTCGAACCTCACGTCGAGGGGCGCATCGGGCGGGCCGTTGCAGTCCTCGACCGTGTCGTGCAGCCAGGCGGCGGCGATGCTGGCCGCGTCGCCACCATGGCGGGCGGTGAAGGCCGCGACCTCCTCCAGATGGATCAGGTAGGGTTCGCGGGCGGCACCCTTGCGGGTGTGGCGGGCGTGGGCCCAGGTCGCGAAGGAGCGCGCCTCGGCGAGGATGTCGGTCATCGGTGTCCTTTCGGGGGATGCGCGGCGGGCAGTCGCCCGCGCCGCTGCACGGACACTGCATCAGGGCGGGCGCGCGCGCAACTTGCTTCGTGCGGGTGCGGACGGGCAAGATGGTTGCATGATGCGCCTTGCCCCTGGCCCCCTGAACCTGATCACCGATGTGGCGGGCCTGCGCGTGGGCAACGCCGATGACGCCGCGGTGCGGACGGGCGTGACGGTGCTGACCGCCGATGCGCCCTTCGTGGCCGCGGTGGACGTGCGCGGGGGCGCGCCCGGCACGCGCGAGACGGACCTGCTAGCGCCGGGCAATCTGGTGCAGGCGGTGGATGCGCTGGTCCTGTCGGGCGGGTCGGCCTTGGGGCTGGCCGCCGCGTCGGGCGTGGCCGATGCCCTGCGCGCCGCGGGGCGGGGCTTTGCGGTGGGCGACCAGAGGGTGCCGATCGTGCCGGCAGCGATCCTGTTCGATCTGGGCAACGGTGGGACCAAGGACTGGACCGTGAACCCCTATCCGGGCCTTGGGGCGGCGGCGCTTGCGGCAGCGGCGGCGGACTTCGCCATCGGCACCGCAGGGGCGGGGTATGGGGCGACGACGGCTACCCTCAAGGGCGGGCTCGGGTCGGCGTCGGTGACGCTTGGCCCCTGGACCCTGGGCGCGCTGGTGGCGGTCAACGCCGTGGGCGGGGTGACCGCCGGGGCGGGTCCACGGTTCCATGCCGGCGCGTGGGAGATGGCGGCAGAGTTCGGCGGCCTCGGTCCGCCGCAGCCCGGAGAGGTGGACCCGGCCGCCCTGCTGCCCACCAAGGCCGCGCGGCCGGGCGTGGCCACCACCATCGCCATCGTGGCGACCGATGCGGCCATGGACCGGGCGGGCGCGCTGCGCATGGCGGTCGCGGCGCAGGACGGGATCGCCCGGGCCATCGTGCCTGCCCATACCGCCTTCGACGGCGATCTGGTGTTCGCCGCCGCCACCGGCACCGCGCCCGCCCCCGATCCGGTCGCCGCCATGTGGATCGGCCATGCCGCCGCGGTCTGCCTGACGCGCGCCATCGCGCGGGCGGTGTTCCGCGCACGGTCCCTTCCGGGCGACCCCGTCCCGGCATGGGCTGCCCGTTTCGAATGAATATTCGCGCAAAGGTTGCATTGTGGTTGCCCACTCGCGCCAGCGCGCCTAGACCGGGCGCATCCCCGATAACCGGAGTCCCCGATGCGCGCCCTGATCCTGTCCGCGACGCTTGCCGCCGTCCCCCTGTCCGCCGTGCCCCTGTCCGCCGCCGCGGACGAGATCGCAGACACCATCCGCTCGGCGCTTTCCGCATATGAATCCGGCGACGCACAGTATGCGGCCGAGGAGCTGGCCTATGCCCAGCAGCTTCTGCGCGAGGTCAAGGCCGCCGGTCTGACCGGGTTCCTGCCGCCCGCCCCGGACGGCTGGACGCGCGCGGACGACACCGAGATGACCGCCAGCATGGGCTTCATGGGCGGCGGCGTGGGCGCCAAGGCGACCTATACCAACGGCACCGACACGTTCGAGATCATGCTGATGGCCGACAACCCGATGGTCGCGGCGATGGGCGGCATGTTCGCCAATGCCGCCGCGATGGGCATCCGGCAGATGCGGGTGGGGCGCGAACGCTTCGCCGACCAGGACGGGCAGTTGACGGCGCTGATCGGCAACAGGGTCCTCGTGCAGGCCTCGGGCACAAGCGCGGACGTGATGGTGCCGGTGCTGGAAGGGATCGACTACGCGGGCCTGTCCGCGTTCTGAAGCAGCGCGGCCAGCATCGGGCTGTCCGGGTCCGTCAGCCCGTCGATCACGTCGAAATGGTGCCGCCCGGGGTCCAGCGTCACGGGCACGTCCCAGGCACGCGCCAGCGCCCTTGCCTGCGCCACGAAGGCCGGGCGTTCGGCCGTTCCGACCCAGACATGCACCCGCGCCGGACGGCGCGCGGTGATGTGAAGCGGGCTTTCGGCCAGCGCCTCTGCCGCATCCAGCCGCAGGTCGGCGTTCATCGTCGTGTCGATCAGCGGCGCCAGGTCGGCCAAGGGCGAGATCGGCAGGACTGACACGATGCGCGCCGCGACCGTCTCGGGCAGGGCCACGTCGGGGCACAGCATCCGGGCCACCAGATGCCCGCCCGCCGAATGGCCCGCCAGCGCGATGGGTCCCGGCACCTCGTCGGCCACAGCGACCACGGCGCGGGCCACCGACCGGGTGATCTCGGCGATCCGGGCGGCGGGCGCCAGCGGATAGGACGGCATCGCCACGGCCCAGCCCGCCGCCTGCCCGCCCGCGGCCAGATGCGACCAGTCGTGCCGGTGGAAAGCGCGCCAGTACCCCCCGTGGACGAACACCATCAGCCCGGCCGGGCGGCCCGCCGGATAGAACAGGTCGAAGGCCTGACGGTCGCCCTCGCCATAGGGCAGGTTCAGCCGCGCCCGGCCCACCGCCGCCTCGCGCGCGCGGTGCGCCGCGGCGGCCTCGGCCCAGCGCGCCGGAAAGTCCGCGCCGCCGGGGATATGGTCGCGGTTGGCATAGGCGTCGTCATTGGCGGTCATCGGGGGCCTTCCTGCGCCGGGCTGGCGTGGTCCCCTGCATAGCCCGGGGCGAGAGGCTGGTGAACCACCCCTGCCCGCACCGTGGTCAGCGCAGATCCCACGAATAGCTGGTCGTTTCGCGAACCCGCCAGGCATCGGCGCGCACCGCCGCGACATGGCCGGGATCGATCAGGCGGGCGGCGGTGCGATAGGTCCAGTCCAGCACCAGCCCGTCCCGGGGCGTGGCTTCGGCGCGGAACGCATAGCTGAAGGCCGGGTTCGCGATCTTGACCGGGTCGGGCGGGGTCAGGGCGATCGGCGGATC
>DBBA01000179.1 GCA_002291955.1 Rhodobacteraceae bacterium UBA996
CCCCGCCAGCCCCGCCGCGCCGCGCGCGCCTGTAGGCCCTCCCGCGGCCCAGAGCCGCGCCACCAGCACCGCCCCCACCGACGCCCCGAACAGGCCGAGGCCCACAAAGCTCGCGCGCCAGCCCAGTCCCTCCGCCACCACGCCGGAGATCGGCCCGGCGAGGAGCTGCGCGAACACCATCCCCTGCGCGAAGGCGGCGAGCGAGGCCTGCCGCTCGGCGTAGGGCGTGCTGTCGCCGATGTGCGCGATCAGCAGCGGGATCACCGCCCCCGCCGCCACGCCGGCGACCGCGCGCAGGGTCACCAGCCCCTCGAGCGAGGGCGCCAGCGCCGCCGCGGCCGTCGCGACGCCGAAGAGGATCAGCGCCGCGCTCGCCACGCGCAGCTTGCCGAAGCGGTCGCCGAGCGGCCCGGCCGCCACCTGGGTCAGCCCGTAGCCCAGCATGAACACGGCGATCAGCGCCGCCGCGTCCGCCGCGACGCGCCCGAACTCGCCCGCGATGGCGGGCAGGATCGGGTCCAGCATCCGCATCCCCGCGCCGGAGGCGAAGCCGCCCAGTGCCATGAGGCGGATCGGCGGGGCGGCGGCGGTCATGCGGCGGGGCCCCGTTTTCCTTGACGCTCGGTCTCCGGCGCGCCCATATCTCCCGCCGTGGACGCCTGCGAGATCATCTGGCCGATCAAGCGAGCCGCCTTCGGCCGCGCGGCGGCCCCGCCCGCGGCTAGGGCAAGCTCCGCGGCGCCCGCTGGCCGCAGGCCGTAGAGTTCGGCCAACCTTCCGCGGGCCGCCGCGCCGGCGCCGATGGCCGCGTCCAGCACGGCTTCGGTCATCAACAGCCAGTCGGCCCGGCGCGCCGCCGAAAGCCCCCGAGACGCCTCGCTCTCCAGCGGCCCGAGCAGGTCGCCGGCCGACGCCGCCGCGTCGAAACACGCCATCACCCGCGCCGCGAGGCCGAGCTCGGAGCTGGGGATCATCGGGCCAAAAATCTTCAGCGAAATGTCCTCGTCCGGGCAGTGGGCGAAGAAGAGCGGTTCGCCGCGGCCCAGGCGCCCTGCCACGCTGTCCGCGAAGCCGGCGCGCATGGCGACGAGGTTGGGCAGGCTGTCGTCGAGGTTGCGCGCCAGCTCCACCGCCAGGATGCGGAGGTGGCTGTCGAAGCGGGCGTGGAAGACGGACAGCAGCAGGACGAGGACGGCGGCCAGCGCCTCCGACACCTGGTCGCGGATAGCCAGCGCCAGCACCAGCCCGAACCCGCCGCCGAGGGCGAAGGGGACCGCGATCTCGCGCCAGGGCCGGGCGGCGCGACTAAGCCCCACCCGCCGTGGCCCGCTTCCGCTCGCTGTCCGTCTTCAGCTGCCCGCAGGCGGCCAGGATGTCCGAGCCCCGCGGCCGCCGGATGGGCGAGGAATAGCCCGCGGCGTTCACGATCTCCGCGAACCGTCGGACCTGCTCGGGGCGCGAGGTTTCGTAGGGGCTGCCCGGCCAGGGGTTGAAGGGGATCAGGTTCACCTTGGCCGGCATCCCGCGCAGCAGCCGCACCAGCTCCCGTGCCTCTCCTTCGGAGTCGTTCACGCCGCGCAGCATCACGTATTCGAAGGTGATGCGCCGCGCGTTCGAAGCGCCGGGGTAGCGGCGGCAGGCGGCGAGCAGCTCGGCGATGGGGTACTTTCGGTTGAGCGGCACGATCTCGTTGCGCAGCTCGTCCGTCACGGCGTGCAGCGACACGGCGAGGTTGACGCCGAGCTCCGCGCCGCAGCGGTCCATCATCGGCACCACGCCGGAGGTGGAGAGGGTGATCCGCCGCCGCGAGAGCGCCACGCCCTCGTGGTCCATCAGGATCGTCAGCGCCTTGGCCACGTTCTCGTAGTTGTACAGCGGCTCGCCCATGCCCATGACGACGATGTTCGAGAGCTTCCGGCCCTCTTCCCCCTTCGGCGTGGGCCATTCGCCGTAGCTGTCGCGCGCGGCGAGGAACTGCCCGACGATCTCGGCGGCGCCGAGGTTGCGGACGAGGCGCTGCGTGCCGGTGTGGCAGAAGGTGCAGGACAGGGTGCAGCCGACCTGGGTGGAGATGCAGACGGCGCCGCGGTCGTCGTCGGGGATGTAGACCGTCTCCACCTGCTGCCCGTCGCGCCAGCGGAACAGCCACTTGCGCGTCCCGTCCACGGAGGTCTGCTCGGCGGCGACCCCCGGCCGGCCGACGGCGAAGGCCTCCGCGAGGCGCACCTGCATGGGCCTGGCGATGGTGGTCATCGCGGCGAAATCGCGCGCGCCCTGGTGGTAGATCCAATGCCAGAGCTGCTTGGCGCGGAACGGCTTCTCGCCGATGCCGGCCATCGCCTCGGCGAGTTCCTCGCGCGACAGGCCGACGAGCTCGCGCCGCCCGGCCTCGTCCACGGCGGGAGGGGGCGCGAAGGCGGCGGCCTTGGCCAGGATGCGCGCGCGCTCCTCGGCCGTCAGCGCGGCTTCCGGGGCCATGGCGCGTTCGGCGCGCGGGAAGGCCTTCAGCGGCGTGCGGGTGTCGTCGGGCATTCGCGGGACATCGCGTCATAGGCGGCGGAGAAGCCCGCCAGGGAGAAGACATTCTGCACCACGCCGCGGTTGTTGCGGCCGGGCGCCCGGATCATGGCTTCGCGGCCGCCCCGCATGGCCTGGACGACCGATGTGCCGTCATTGATGAAGGCGCTGTCCTGGTTGGTCGGGCCGGTGAACTCGGCAGTGCCGATCTGCATCCTGGCGTTGCCGCCGCGCGCGAACAGGTAGCCCGATCGCATCGCCACGACATTCCGACGGTCGGGCCTGTGTGAGACGGTCAATTGCACCATGTGGGCACCCACATTGCCCGCCACATCGACGCGCGTGGCGCGTGTGAAGGCGTAGCAGACCTTCTGCCCGCCATCGGTGAAGGTGGCCGCGGTCCAGTTCTGGAAGACGCCCAACTGCCGCACCGCGCCCGCGCGGGACTGCGCCAGCGCCGGGGTCGCGATCAACAGGGCCAGGAGGATGAGAGCACGCATGCGCGCCCTCTCTACGCCTAGACCTTGTGGCTTTCCAGGGTGGCGGGGTGAAACAGCTCCTCAGGGCTGAGCAGCCGGCTGGACAGGCCCTGGGCATGATGATGCCGCAGGAACCATTCGAAGACATGCCGGTTGGCCGCGAAGCCATAGGAGAAGAAATCCTCGCCCATGATCTGACGTGCGCGGCGGAGGTTCTCCTCGACGAAGGGCAGGGTGACCTTGGTGGCCGAGGTATCGGCCAACCTGGCCAGGGCGAGGCGCTTGGAGAGCTCGAAGGCCTTCATCACCGCCGCCGGCAGCCAGGGATTGGCCTCGGCCAGGCTGCGGCGGATGCCCAGCACATGCATCACCGGATAGATGCGTGTGCGCCCATACCAGTCGAGTGCCGCCGCTGTCGGGTCATCGAACAGCCAGCGGATGGCGGGGTCTCCATGCTCGAAGCAGGAGGGCGCGCGCGGGCCCATCACGCCATCCAATTCGCCCGCGGCCAGCATGCCGGAGATGGTGCGGCCCTCGGGTGCGGTCTCGATGCGGATCTCGGGCGGCAGTTGGATCGCGATCTTCTCGATGCGGCCTGGCGTCTCATAGCCGCCGCGCACCCAGGTGATGTCGCGCGCGTGCAGGCCGAAATCCTCCTCCAGGATGGCGCGCGCCCAGACATTGGCGGTCAGCTGGTATTCCGGGATGCCGATGCGCTTGCCGCGCAGATCAGCGGGCGTGTCGATGCCGCGATCGGCGCGCACCACCGTGCAGGTGTGGCGGAAGGCGCGCGAGGGGAAGACCGGCACCGCGATATAGGGCGAGGTGCCGGCGGCCAGCTTCACGCAATAGGAGGAGAGCGAGAGTTCGCAGATGTCGAATTCCGCATGGCGGAAGGCACGGAAGAAGATCTCCTCCGGCTCCAGCAGCATGACATGGGCTTGCGCGGCATCGATGCGCACCGCGCCATCGACCAGCGGGCGCATGCGGTCGTAATCGCCGATCGCAATGGAGAGATTCAACATGATGCCCTCAAGCGCCGGGCGGCCGCTGTGCGGCCTTGGCTACGGCGCGCCACGGACGTTCCCGGCAGCGATGCCTGAGGGGCCCCCCCCGCCGCTGTGCGGCGGGATACTGGGATGGGCATGCTCACTCCGCCGCCGTCGCGAAGCTGGCATATTCCGCCGCACTGGTGCCCAGGCTGCGCCAATCCGTGGTCTTGGGCACCACGCCCTCGAAGCTGGCGATCTGCGCATGCGGAATATGCGGTTCGGTGCGGCCGAGCGCCGGCGCGCCATCGGCCAAGGCGCGCGCGGCCTCGATCATCAGCCGCCGCCACTGCACGATGGCCACATCCGATGCGCCGAGCCGTTCGCTGATGCGGTCCGCGATCGGGCCCATGCTCTCCCACATCGCCATGTCCTGCGCGGGAATGCCCTTGATGCCGGTGAAATTGCCGGTCTTCATCAAGGTGCGGTCCTGCTCGAAGCGGTTCTGCTGGGTGCGGCGCTTGTTCCCCCATTCATCAATATCGATGCCCGGGGTCAGGGCCAGGAATTTCCGCCAATCGGCGTTCGATGGCACATCCGGCCCATCGCCCCAGGCCATGAAATAGAACCAGCTTTCGGTATCGCTGATCGGCACGGTGATCTGCGCCACGTTATAGGTGGCATTCGGCGGGATCAGGCAGGTCAGTGGTGCGACGAAGGTGGTCACGCGCACATAATCATGCGTGGCGGCCTGGCTGATCGGCCGGCGGATCGCGGCGTAGCGGAAGCCATAGCTGGTCAGCTGCACCTGCAGGCGCGGCGCCTTGTCGGTGGAAGGGCGCGTCCATTGCTTGTCATTGGCGCCTGCACGGCCCACGCGCGCGGGCACCATGTCCGAGCTGTGCAGGCTCGATGAATGCGCGCTGTCGATCTGGCCTTCGACGATCTGCGCCCAGTTCACCGGCACCCGCGCGCGGCCCACGGCAACCCGCGTCTCGGGCCTGGGCGCGAAGGGGGGTGGTTCGAAGGCGGGCATGCTCTCGCGCGGGCCGAGATAGGCCCAGACGAAGCCGCCGGCTTCCTCCACCGGATAGGCCGGGTGCTTCACGCGCATCGCCGCACAGGCGCCGGGCGGTTCGCTGGGCATCTCCAGCACCTCGCCATCCACCGCGACCTTCCAGCCGTGATAGAGGCAGCGCAGGCCGCCTTCCTCATTGCGGCCGAAGGCCAGGCTCGCCTTGCGGTGCGGGCAGGCCTCCGCGACCAGGCCGAGGCGGCCTTCGCTGTCGCGGAAGGCGACCAGCCTTTCGCCCAGGATCTGCACCGGCCAGGGCGTGCCGTCCGGCTCCTCGACATCCTCCGAGAGGCAGACCGGCAGCCAGTGCTGGCGCATCAGCCGGCCCATGGGGGCCGCGCCCTCGACGCGGCAGAGCAGCATGTTTTCATCGTGCGTGAGCATGCCGACACGCTAGCGCGCGGCCCGGTTGCGGCGCAATCCTGAGATGGCTAAGGATTTGCCATGGACCTGCCGCTGACCCTGCATGTGACGCAACGCAGCATGCTGGCGCGCGACATTCTGGGCCTGACCTGCACAGCCGAGGCGCTGCCCGACTGGACGCCCGGCGCGCATGTCACGCTGGAAACGCCGGGCGGCGCGCTGCGGCCCTATTCCCTCTGCGGCGCGCCGGGCGAGGCCTGGCAATTCGGCATCAAGCTGGAACCGGCCCGTCGCGGCGGTTCGGCCGCCATGCATGGTCTTGCGGTGGGTGACAGCCTGCGCGCCAGCGCCCCGTGCAACGATTTCCCGCTGACCACGCCCGGCACCTCGCATCTCTTCATCGCCGGCGGCATCGGCATCACGCCGATCATGGCGATGCTGCGCGCGATCGAGGCCGAAGGCGGCAAGCCCTGGAAGCTCATCTATCTGACGCGCGATGCCGCGGGCACCGCCTTCCTCGATGAACTGGCGCCGCAACGCGGCCGCGTGACCATCCATCATGATGGCGGCGACCCCGATCGCGCCTTCGACCTCTGGCCCTTGCTGGAACAGCCCAAGGGCCGGCACATCCATTGCTGCGGCCCGCGCGGGCTGATGCAGGCGGTGCGCGACATGACCGGCCATTGGCCGGCGAGTGCTGTGCATTTCGAGGATTTCTCCGCCGGCCAGTCCACCGCGCGCGCCGATGACGCGCCCTTCACCGCGCGGCTCGCGCGCAGCGGCCGCGATGTTCCGGTGCCCGCCGGCACCACGTTGATGGCAGCCCTCGATGCCGCGGGCATCGTGCTGCCGCGCAGCTGCGAGGCGGGCAGCTGCGGCAGCTGCCGCACCACATTGCTGGCCGGTGCGGCCGAGCACCGCGACCTGGTGCTGATGGCGCATGAACAGGCCAGCCAGATCATGCCCTGCGTCTCCCGCGCAGCACCTGGCTGCGACATGCTGGTGCTGGATCTGTGATCGGCCTCGGCATCGCGGGCCTCTCGCGCGGCTTCATCTTCATGTTGCCCACGCTGCGGGCCGAGACGCGCCTGCGCGTCGTCGCCTGCGCCGATCCGCGGCCCGAGGCGCGCGCGCGCTTCCAGCAGGATTTCCCGGGCAGCGCCGCGCATGCCGCATTCGCCGCCCTCTGCGCCGATCCGCGCGTGGATGCGATCTACATCGCCACCCCGCACCAGCTCCACGCCGAACAGGCCATCGCCGCCGCGCGCGCGGGCAAGCATGTGCTGGTCGAGAAGCCCATCGCCATGCAGGCCGATCAGATCGACCGCCTGATCAGCTTGCGCGACCGCACGGGGCTGGTCGCGGCGGAAGCCTACATGATCGTCCATCACCCCCAGTGGCAGCGCGCGAAGGCGCTTCTGCACGACGGCGCCATCGGCAAGCTCCTGCATGTCGACGGCTTCTTCAGCTACGACAACCGCGCCGAACCCTCCAACATCCGCAACCGCGCCGACACCGGCGGCGGCTCGGCCCGCGACATCGGCGTCTACACCATGGGCTCGGCCCGCTGGATGACGGGCGAGGAACCGACCCGCGTCACCGCCGAGACCGTCTGGGAAAACGGGGTCGAGGTCACGGCCCATGTGGTCGCGCATTTCCCGTCGTTCCGGTTCCAGGCGACGACATCCATGCGGATGCACCCCCGGCAGGAGATGACGTTCCACGGCACCGACGGCGTGATCCGCCTGACCGCGCCCTACAACGCGAACGTCTTCGGCCAGGCCGAGGTGCAGCTGGCGCAGTCGAAGCCGCCAGCCGGGCAGGGCGCCCGCGTGACGGTGGAACGCTTCCCCGCCGACAACCACTATGTCCACCAGGTCGAGGCGTTCGGCCGCTCGGTCCGCGATGGCGCGCCCTACGCCTGGACGCTGGAGAACGCCAAGGGCACGCAGGCGATGATCGACCGGGTTCTGGCCGCCACCTGACCGCCACCACCTGACCGCCACACCCGAGGCGCGCGCGCACACCCGCCCATATAGGCATCCTGCCGCCGACACGCCTTGACCCGGGTCAAGGCGCCGTGCCTGCGCCCCGGGCAAGGGTTGCACCGCGCAGGCCCCGGACCCATGTCCGGACCAACCCCAACGGCAGGAGGCCGCGATGTCCGACATCCGTACCGACCCCCCGCAGGTCGAAAGCTATGACAAGCCCGAGCCGATGTGGCTGCGGGTGATCTGGATGGTGATCCTGGCCGGGCTGACCAGCCTCGCCACCTCGCTGCTGATCGTCGCGGCGGTGCTGCAGGTCATCGCCAAGCTCGTTAACAACGGCACGCCCAACGACCGCATCAAGGCCTTCGGCGAGGGGCTGGCCCGCTGGTTTGCCCGCACCGCCCGCTACCAGACCTTCGCGACCGACGAGAAACCGTTCCCCTGGTCGCCCTGGTAAGGGCACGGGCCCCGCGCCCTTCGGGCTGGACTTTCCCGCGCGGCCTGCGGCAAATCGCAGGAACACGCCGGAGGGGGGACGGTCATGCACCGGATGGAGGGCAAGCGCGCGCTGGTGACGGCGGCGGGGCAGGGGATCGGCCGCGCCTCGGCGCTGCGGCTGGCGCGCGAGGGGGCATCGGTGCTGGCCACCGACATCGACGCGGCCGCGCTGGCGGCGCTGGCGTCCGAGGAGGCCGGGCCCGGCAGCATCACCACCCGCGTCATGGACGTGCGCGACCCGGCCGCGATCACCGCAGGCGTGGCCGCAGCAGGCCGGATCGACGCGCTGGTGTCCTGCGCGGGCTTCGTGGCGAACGGCACGATCCTGGATTGCGACGAGGACACCTGGGCCTTCTCGCTGGACCTGAACCTGACCGCCACCTACCGCCTGATCCGCGCGGCGCTGCCCGGCATGATCGCGCAGGGCGGGGGGGCGATCGTCACCATCGCCTCGGTTGCCTCCTCGGTCATCGCGGCACCGAACCGCTTCGTCTACGGTGCGACCAAGGCGGGGCTCATCGGCCTGACCAAGGCGCTCGCCGCCGACTTCGTCAGCCAGGGCATCCGGGCGAACGCCGTCTGCCCCGGCACGGTGGACAGCCCGTCGCTGAACGCGCGGCTGCATGCGACCGGCGACTATGCCGCCGCCCGGGCCGCCTTCACCGCGCGCCAGCCGATGGGCCGGATCGCCACCGCCGACGAGATCGCGGCGCTGGTCGCCTATCTGGCCAGCGACGACAGCAGCTTCACCACCGGCGCGATCCACGTGATCGACGGCGGCTGGTCCAACGTCTGAGAACAGGGAGACAGCGATGAAACTTCTGCGCCACGGCGCACCGGGCGCCGAGCGTCCGGGGATGCTGGCCGCCGACGGCACGATCCGCGACCTGACGGGGCTGGTCCCCGACATCGGCGGTGCGGTCCTGTCGGACACCGGGATGGCGATGCTGCGCGGGATCGACCCGTCCCGCCTGCCCGTGGTGGCGCCCGGCACGCGGCTGGGTCCCTGCGTGGCAGGCACCGGCAAGTTCATCTGCATCGGCCTGAACTACTCCGACCACGCGGCCGAGACCGGCGCGACGGTCCCGCCCGAACCGATCATCTTCATGAAGGCGACCTCCGCCATCTGCGGCCCCGACGACCCGATCATCATCCCGCGCGGATCGGAAAAGACCGACTGGGAGGTGGAACTGGCCGTCATCATCGGCACCCGGGCGAAACATGTGTCCCAGGCCGATGCGCTGGCCCATGTGGCAGGCTATGCGGTGGCCAACGATGTCAGCGAACGGGCGTTCCAGACCGAACGGTCGGGCCAGTGGACCAAGGGGAAAAGCTGCGACAACTTCGGCCAGCTCGGGCCGTGGCTGGTGACGCGCGACGAGGTCGCCGATCCGCAGGACCTGCCGATGTGGCTGTCGGTGAACGGCGAGACGATGCAGAACGGCTCTACCCGGACCATGGTCTATGGCGTGGCGCATCTGGTCAGCTATCTGTCGGGCTTCATGACGCTGCACCCTGGCGATGTGATCTCGACCGGCACGCCCCCCGGCGTGGGGCTCGGCATGAAACCGCCGCGCTACCTCAAGCCCGGTGATGTGGTGGAACTGGGCATCCACGGTCTCGGCACCCAGCGGCAGGACGTGGTCGCCGAAGGCTGACGCAGCCGCAGGGCCCCTGGAGGGAGGAGGCGGGGGGCGCTGCCCCCCTGCGAGGCTGTCGCCTCGCTCCCCCCGGGATATTTGGAACAGGATGAAGGGG
>DBBA01000177.1 GCA_002291955.1 Rhodobacteraceae bacterium UBA996
ATCCTGCGCACGTCCTGGGTGTTCTCGTCCCACGGCGCGAACTTCGTGAAGACGATGCTGCGCCTGTCCGACACCCGCGACCGGCTGACGGTCGTGGCCGACCAGACCGGCGGCCCCACGCCCGCCGCCGCCATCGCGCAGGCCTGCCTGACCATCGCCACGCAGCTCGCCGACGACCCGGTGAAATCGGGAACCTACCACTTCTCGGGCGCCCCCGATGTCACCTGGGCCGACTTCGCCCGCGCGATCTTCGCTGCAAGCGGACGCGCGACGCAGGTTCAGGACATCCCGACCTCCGCCTACCCGACCCCCGCGCGCCGCCCGGCAAACTCGCGGCTCGACTGCACCACCACCCACACCACCTTCGGCATCCCGCGCCCCGACTGGTACGCGGGCCTCGCCGCCGTGCTCAAGGATCTCGCGCCATGACCCACTCCGGCCGCAAGGGCATCATCCTCGCCGGGGGCTCGGGCACCCGGCTCTACCCCATCACCATGGGCGTCTCGAAGCAGCTCCTGCCGCTCTACGACAAGCCGATGGTGTACTACCCGCTCAGCGTGCTGATGCTGGCGGGTATTCGCGACATCGCGATCATCACCACGCCCGACGACCAGCCGCAGTTCCAGCGCCTGATGGGCGACGGGTCGCAATGGGGCCTGTCTTTCGACTGGATCGTGCAGCCCTCGCCCGACGGGCTGGCGCAGGCGTATCTGCTGGCGCGCGACTTCCTCGACGGCGCCCCGTCCGCCATGGTGCTGGGCGACAACATCTTCTTCGGTCACGGCCTGCCGCAGGTACTGGCGGCCGCCGATGCCCGGCCCACGGGGGGCACCGTGTTCGGCTACCACGTCGCCGACCCCGAACGCTACGGCGTGGTGGACTTCGCCCCCGACGGCACCGTCCGCGCGGTGATCGAGAAGCCGGCCGTCCCGCCCTCCAGCTACGCCGTCACGGGCCTTTATTTCCTCGACGGCACGGCGCCCGACCGCGCCGCACAGGTCAAGCCCTCGGCCCGCGGCGAACTCGAGATCACCTCGCTCCTCGAAACCTACCTCGCCGACGGCCAGCTCTCGGTCGAGAAGATGGGCCGCGGCTTTGCCTGGCTCGACACCGGCACCCACGGCAGCCTGCTGGATGCCGGCAACTTCGTCCGCACCCTGACGGAACGCCAGGGCCTGCAGGTCGGCTCGCCCGACGAGATCGCCTTTGCCCACGGCTGGATCGACCGCGCGCAACTGGCCGCCCGCGCGAAACTCTTCGGCAAGAACGACTACGGCGCCTACCTCGCCCGCCTCGCAGCCGACTAGGTCGTCGCCGACCCGCAACTCCGCCTGCGCTTCGACGTGGTCCAAATAACCCGGGGGGAGTCGCCGCCGTCGGCTGCGACGGGGGGCAGCGCCCCCCGACCACGCCTCAACCCGCGCGGTTGTAGACGTCCTCGTAGCGCACGATGTCGTCCTCGCCCAGGTAGCTGCCGGTCTGCACCTCGATCAGGAACATCGGCACCTTGCCGGGGTTGGCCATCCGGTGCACCTCGCCCAGGGGGATATAGACCGACTGGTTCTCGGTCAGGAGCTTCTTCTCGGCCCCCACCGTCACCTCGGCGGTGCCCGCCACCACCACCCAGTGCTCGGCCCGGTGGTGATGCGATTGCAGGGACAGGATGCCGCCCGGCTTGACCATGATCCGCTTCACCTGGAACCGGTCGCCCAGGATCAGCGTCTCGTACCAGCCCCAGGGCCGGTAATAGCGCGGATACTCCGTCGCCTGCGCCGCGCGCGCCGTCTGCAGCGCCACCACCGCCTCGCGCACCCGCTGGCTCTGGTCCAGGTCGGCCACCAGCACGGCATCGCGCATCGCCACGGCCACGATGTTCTTCAACCCGATGCCCACCAGCTGCATCGACGGCTCCTCGGCCCGCAGGAACGTCCGCTCGCAGCCGATCGCATGGGCGTTGCCCTGCGCCACCACGCCCGCGCCATCGGGTCCCGCCGCCTGCCACAGCGCATCCCAGCTGCCCAGGTCGCTCCAGTCCGACGCCATCGGCACGGCCGACAGGTTCGTGGCCTTCTCCATCACGGCATAATCGACCGACGCCGCACGCACCGACTTGAACGGCTCCTCCGCCAGCCGGAAGAACCCCAGGTCCTGCCGCCCGCCGTCCACGGCCGCCCGGCAGGGCGCGATCATGTCGGGCGCATGCGCCTCGAACGCCGCCAGCATGTCGCGCACCCGGAACAGGAAGATGCCCGCATTCCACAGGTGATGGCCGCTGGCGACCAGCTCGGCCGCGCGCGCGGCATCGGGCTTCTCGACGAACCCGCGCAGGGGCACCGCCTGCCCCATCACCGCGGCAGAGGCGAGATCAAGATAGCCATAGGCCGTCTCGGCCCGGGTCGGCACGACGCCGAAGGTCACGATCCGCCCCGCCTGCGCGGCCTCGACCCCCGCCAGCACCGACCGGCGGAACCCCTTGGCATCCGCGATGGCATGGTCGCTCGGCGCCACCAGCACCAGCGCGTCGGGATCATCCGCCAGCATCAGGGCCGCGGTCAGGACCGCAGGCGCGGTATTGCGCGGCGCAGGCTCGATCACCACGCGCGCATCCATCAGGCCCGCCGCCGCCACCTGTTCCGTCGCGATGAAGCGGAAATCGGCGTTCGTCAGCACGATGGGCGCCGCGAACCCCTCGCCCGACAGCCGAGCCAGGGTCGCCTGGAACAGCGACCGACCGCCCAGCAGGTCGATGAACTGCTTGGGGTAGGCCGCCCGCGACGACGGCCACAGCCGCGTGCCGGACCCGCCGCACAACACCACCGGATGGATCATCTGCCCCTCGCCCTTCTGGCCCGACCGAACGCGCCGCCCCCCGCGGGGACGCAACGCGCGCTGCGCACATACCTCGCATCGCGACGTTTCCACAGGGTGAACGCGCGATTCAGCGCCTTATTCCCGCGGCCTGCGGCGAAAGCATGGCGCGGCGCGGGCGGCGTGGCCTCAGGTCACCGCGTCGTGGATCAGCTTGACCGCGATCAGCCCCAGCACCGCCAGCGTCACCCGGTCGAACGCCTGTACGCTGATCCGCCGCGCCAGCCACGCGCCCACGGGCATCCCCGCAAACAGCGGGATCAGCGCCAGAAGGCTCAGCGCCGCGCGGTCGGCGGTCAGGATGCCCAGCGCCGCCAGCGTCGGGATCTGCACGACCGACATCATCGCGAAGAACACGGAAATCGTCGCGATGAACTGCGGCCGCGGCAGGCCCATGGCGTTCAGGAACGTCACCGACACCGGCGCCGACATGCCGCCCGCGCCCTGCAACAGGCCGCCCGCCACGCCCACCGGCCCGCTCAGCGCCTGCGCGGCGGCGGGCGCCAGCCGCCAGCCCGGCCGCGCCAGCCGGAACGCGATGTACAGAAGCGTCGCCGCCGCCACCGTGCCCATCAGCACGTCGCCCGGCAGTGCCGCCAGCAGGAACGACCCCGCCAGCGCGCCCAAGACGCCGCCGCCCGCGAACATCACCGTGAACCGGCGCGAGATCTGCGACGCCCGGAACCGCCACCCCTGCCACAGGTTGGTGCACAGGTTCGGGATCGTGAACAGCGCCACCGCCATCGGCACGTTGAAGAACAGCGTCAGGACCGGCACCCCGATCACCGGCGACCCCGCTCCCGTCGCGCCCTTCAGGATACCGCCCAGGCCCAGGCCCAGTGCCATCAGCAGAAGATCGGTCAGCGTGGGCATCGGCGGGCCTTCGGCAACGGGTCAACCTTCCCTACGCCCGCACTCCGCGCGACGGAAGCCGGGGCACCCGCGGCCTATGCGCCTGACCGGGAATGGATGCCCCGAAGCCGCCCCCGCGTTGACGCCCCCGCCCCGCACCGTAACTCTCGACGGACAACAGGGGGGAGCGGACG
Source organism: Rhodobacteraceae bacterium UBA996 (assembly GCA_002291955.1). GTDB lineage: Bacteria > Pseudomonadota > Alphaproteobacteria > Rhodobacterales > Rhodobacteraceae > UBA996. The sequence continues at coordinate 3,915 of DBBA01000177.1, forward strand.
ATGACCGAGGCGCGGCACTTCATCGGTGGCGACTGGGTGGCAGGCGACGGTCCGCTGGCCGACAGCATCAACCCCGCGACCCTCGCCCCCGTGGGCCGCTTCCACCCCGGCAGCCGGGCGCTGGCCGATGCCGCCTGCGCCACCGCGCGTGCGGCGTTCTTCGGCACCGACTGGGCGCAGGCCCCCCGCCTACGGGCCGCAGCCATGCTGGACATCGCCGACCGGCTAGAGGCGCAGAAGGACCGCATCGCCGACATGGTGGTGGCCGAGAACGGCAAGCTCCGGTCGGAGGCAATGGGCGAAACCCTCGCCGCGATCTCCGAGACGCGATACTACGCCGGTCTCGCCCGCAACATCCGCGGGTCGATGCAGGAAATCCTGCCCGGGACCCTGTCCCTGTTCCACCGCGAACCCGCGGGCGTGGCCGCGATCATCGTGCCGTGGAACGCGCCGGTGACCCTCCTGATGCGCTCCCTTGCCCCTGCCCTTGCCGCGGGCTGCACCGCGGTCATCAAGCCCGCCTGGCAGACGCCGCTCACCCACGCCCTCATCATGGACTGCATCGCGGGTGCTGCGTCGTTGCCCAAGGGCGTGGTGAACTCGGTGAATGAGAACGGGATCGAGGTCGGACAGGCCCTCGTCGCCTCGCCCCAAGTCGATGTCATCAGCTTCACCGGGTCCAGCCGCACCGGCGCCGCCATCATGGCCGCCGCGGCCCCCACGCTGAAGCGGGTGGGTCTCGAACTCGGCGGCAAGGCCCCCGCAGTGATCTTCGACGACGCCGACCTCGATGCGGCGGTCAAGGCGCTGACCTATGGCTCCCTCAACATGGCCGGCCAGATCTGCGTCGCCGCCGCGCGGTTCCTCGTCCACGCCCCCGTCGCTCAGGCGTTCGAGGAGCGGATCACCACCGCCTTCCGCGCCATCCGCACCGGGCCGGGCAACGACCCCGCCAGCCAGATGGGATCGCTGATCGACATGCCTGCCCGCGACCGCATCCTGGGCCTGATCGAGCGTGCGGGCGACGAAGGCCAGATGGTCCTGCGCGGCGCGGCGCTCCCCACCGGCGCCTTCGTCACCCCCACGCTCTACCGGATCGACAACGTGACCTCGCCCCTGGTGCAAGAGGAACTGTTCGGCCCCATCGTATCCATCGAGCGGTTCGAGACCGAGGCCGAGGCGGTGGCGAAAGCCAACGCCACCCCCTATGGCCTGGCCGCATCGGTCTTCACCCGCGACGGCGCGCGCGCCATGCGGATCGCGCGCGCCATCCGCGCGGGGACGGTCTGGCTCAACACCCACCTCAAGCTGTTCGCCGAGGCCGAAACCGGCGGCTACGGCAAGTCCGGCCTTGGCCGCCTGCACGGGCCGGAAGGGTTGGCCGACTTCCTGGAAACCAAGCACATCTACATGGACCAGGGCCGGGTCGCGGGCGCATGATCGACGCCGACGTCATCATCCACGGCGGCGGCCCGGTCGGCATGGGGCTGGCGATCGAGCTGGGCCAGCGGGGCATCCGCACCGCGGTCGTGGAACGCCACCGCGAACCATCGCCCATCCCCAAGGGCCAGAACCTGACCCAGCGCACCGCCGAACACTTCCACTTCTGGGGCTGCGAACCCGAACTCCGCACTGCCCACCCGCTGCCGCCCGGCGCAGGCATCGGCGGGATCACGGTCTACGGCACGGCGCTCGGCGACTGGCACTACGACTGGCTGAACCGCGCCCATGTGCGCGACTACTACCTGTGCCCCAACGCCCGCCTGCCCCAGTACGCGACCGAGCGTGTCCTGCGCGCCCGGGCGGCCGAGATACCGGCGATCACCGTCCACTACGGCCTGACCGGGCGGCGGCTGGACATGGGGCCGGACCACGTCACCCTGACCGCGACGGACGCAAACGGGCAGGAACAGACCCTGTCCGCCCGCTTCATCGTCGGCTGCGACGGCAGCCGGTCCATGGTGCGCACGGCGGCGGGCATCCCCGAAACCCGGGCCGAGCACAAGCGCGTCATGGCGCTGATCGTGTTCCGGTCCACCGAGCTGCACGACCTCCTGTCCCGCTACCCCGGCAAGGCGTTCTACAACGTCCTGCACCCCGACTTCGATGGTTACTGGCAGTTCTTCGGCCGCGTGGACCACGGGGAAAGCTGGTTCTTCCACGCCCCCGTGCCCCCCGGCACGACGAAGGACACGCTAAGCCCCGCCGCCATGCTGACCCGCGCCGTGGGCCGCCCCTTCGCCCATGATGTGCTGCACACCGGCCTTTGGGACCTGCGCGTGGCGCTCGCCGACACCTACCGCCGGGGTCCGGCCTTCGTGGCAGGGGACGCCGCGCACAGCCACCCGCCCTATGGCGGCTACGGCATCAACACCGGGTTCGAGGATGCCCGCAACCTTGGCTGGAAGCTCGCCGCCACCCTGCAATGCTGGGGCGGTCCACACCTGCTCGACAGTTACGACGCCGAACGCCGCCCGGTCTTCGCGTCCACCGCGCGCGACTTCATCGAACGCTATATCGCGGACGACCGCGCGTTCCTGAACACCCACCACCCCGACCGCGACCGCGACGCCTTCGCGGCCGCCTGGGGCGCGCGGGGACTGGATGCCGACGACGTGCTGGCCTTCGAACCCAACTACGAAGGATCCCCGATCATCGGCGGACCGGGCCAGCCATCCGCCCGGGGCACCCACGACCACCGGGCGCGGGCAGGCCACCACCTGTCGCCCCGCCCGCTGCCCGACGGGCGCAACGCCTTCCACGCCCTTGGTCCCGGCTTCACCCTGTTCGCGACCGACCCCGCCACCCGCGACGCCTTCGCCCGCGCGGCCCATGCGCGCGGCATCCCGCTGCACGTCGAACCCCACGTCACCCCCGAGTGGGATGTGCCGTGCGTCCTCGTCCGCCCCGACCAGTTCGTGGCCCATGCGGGCGACCCGCCCGCCGACCCCGCCGCGACCCTGGCCCGCGCCGCCGACTGGGTCCCCTGACCGCCAGCCTCCACGCTTATGGGCCCTGCCCGGAATCAAACCCGACCCGGACAGTTTGCATTGTCAAATTGTCGCAACCGCCCCATTCTTCCGCACACACTGCGCGGCCACGGGGACGCGCGGGAACCACATCGAGTTGGGAGGCTCACCATGCAGACCACCGCGCATCCGCGCCGCACTGTCCTTGCGGCCGCCCTCGGGCTGGCCTCGACCCTGGCGCTGTTCGCCCCGGCCACGGCCAAGGCGCAGACCGAACTGCGGCTGCACACCTTTGTCGGCACCGGCCACATCATCTATACGAACATCCTCGAACCGCTGGCCGCGGACATCGAACGGGAAACCGGCGGCGCGGTGAAGCTGACGCTGTATCCGTCGATGCAGCTGGGCGGCGGCGCGCCGGAACTGATCCGGCAGGCGCAGGACGGCACCGTGGACATGGTGTTCAGCCTGCCCGGCTACACCTCGGCCCAATTCCCGCGCACGCAGATGATGGAACTCCCGAGCCTTGCCGCCGACGGCATGGCCGCGACCGACCTGATGTGGAAGCTCCTCGAAGGCGGCTACTTCGACCCCGAATACGACGGGCTCAAGGTGCTGGGCCTGTGGGCCGCCGATGACGCGGGCCTGTACACCCGCGACAAGCCGATCACGTCCGCCGCCGACGTGGCGGGGATGATCCTGCGCTCGCCCTCGGCCGCGCAGGCCGGCCAGATCGAGAAGCTGGGCGGCACCCCCGTCGCCATGCCGATCACCGAGCTTTATCCGCAACTCGAGCGCGGGGTGATCGACGGCGCGATGGTGCCCTTCACCACCATCCTCGACTTCCGCATGCACGAGGTGGCGAATTACTTCACCATCACCGGCCCGGTGTTCGGCCGCTCGCAGTTCGCCATCGTGATGAACGAGGCGAGCTACAACGCGCTCGCCCCCGAACATCAGGCGGTGATCGACCGGCTGACCGGCGTGGAACTGTCGCGCAAGGCGACGCAGGCCTACCTCGACCGTGCCGCGGAAAGCATCGAGTTCGTCCGCAACGCTGAGGGCAAGGAAGTGATCGAGTTCTCGGCGGCCGAGCAGGACGCGATCCGCGCCCAGCTGTCCCCCATCTACAGCGAGTGGGTCGCCCAGATGGAATCCCAGGGCATCGACGGGCGCGCCATGCTGGCCGTCGCCGGCATCACGGTCGAGTGACGGGGGTGCTCGGCGCCCTCGAACGCGGGCTCGAACGGGTCCTCCGGCTGATCGCCTATGCCGGGGGGCTGGTTCTGGCCGGTCTGGTGGCGCTGATCATCTACGAAGTGTTCATGCGCTACTTCTTCGGCCGCCCCTTCCGGGGCGGCTACGAGATCACCGAACTCGCCATGTCGCTGATCGTCGCCGCGGGCCTGCCCTATTGCGCGATCACCCGGGGGCATGTGGCGGTGGACATCTTTTCCTCGTTCCTCGACCGCCCCGGCGTGCGCTGGCTGACCGCCGCCATCCAGTTCCTCGGCGCGGCGCTGCTCGCGCTCCTGTCGTGGGAGGTGTTCGCCAAGGCCCTGTCCAGCGTCCGCTTCGGTGACGTGTCGAACATGATGCAGATCCCCAAGGCGCCGTTCATGTTCGCGATCTCCGTGTCCTTCGGCCTGTTCGCACTGGTGGTGCTGCTCGAGGCGCTGCGCACCGCATCCGGCACCCGGTCCGCCGTGGGCCACCAACCGACGACCGAATAGGCCCGCGCCCATGGACCCCACGCTTGCCGGCATCCTGGGCTTCGTCGCGCTGTTCGCGCTGCTGGCTGCGCGCATGCCCATCGGTCTGGCGATGCTCGTCACCGGCGCAGGCGGCATCGCGATCCTGAACTCGCCCACCGCGGCGATGAACGTGATGGGGTCGTTCCCGTTCACCTATTCCGCCGTCTATTCCCTGTCGGTGATCCCGCTGTTCATCCTGATGGGCAACTTCGCGGGCGTGTCGGGCATGGGCACCGACCTGTTCCGCGCGGCCTATGTCTGGATGGGCCACCGCAAGGGGGGGCTGGCCGCCGCAACGATCCTCGCCTGTGCGGGCTTTGCCTCGCTGTCCGGATCATCAGTCGCCTCGGCCGCCACCATGGGCAAGGTCGCGCTGCCCGAAATGCGCCGCTACCGCTATGACCCCGGCCTTGCCACCGGCACCATTGCGGCGGGGGGCACGCTCGGCATCCTGATCCCGCCGTCGACCGTGCTGATCGTCTATGGCCTGCTGACCGAACAGTCCGTGGGCCAACTGTTCCTGGCGGGGTTCCTGCCGGGCCTGCTGCTGACGCTTCTGTTCGTCGCGACGATCTTCCTCGTCTCGCGCCTGCGGCCAGAACTCGCCCCCGCCGGGGAACGCGTGCCCTTCACGGGCCGGATGCAGGCGCTGGGGGGCACCGGCGCCCTTCTGGCCGTGGTGTTCATCGTCATCGGCGGCATCTACGCGGGCGTCTTCACCACGACGGAAGCCGCTGCGGTCGGTGCGTTCCTGACGTTCCTGCACGGCCTCTGGACCCGCCGCCTGACCCTGTCGCGCTTCTTCACCGCGCTTCTGGACACCATCAAGACCACGTCCATGGTGTTCTTCATCCTGATCGGCGCGCATTTCTTCTCGCCCTTCCTCGCGCTGACGCGGATCCCCTCCAACATCTCGACCTGGATCGGGGAACTGGCGATCCCGGCGCTGGCGATCCTTCTCATCATCCTTCTGATCTACCTGATCCTCGGGTGCTTCATGGAAGGGTTCGCGATGCTGGTGCTGACCCTGCCCATCGTGTTCCCGATCATCACGGAACTCGGCTACGACCCGATCTGGTTCGGCATCATCATCGTTCTGGTGGTGGAAATGGGCCTGATCTCGCCCCCGGTCGGGATGAACGTCTTCGTGGTCAAGGGCGTGGCCCCCGACGTGCCGCTGACCAGCATCTTCCGCGGCATCTTCCCGTTCCTTGGCGCCATGGCGGTCTGCGTGGGCCTGCTGATCGCCTTCCCGGACATCGCCCTGTTCCTGCCGGAAACGATAATGCGCTGATGGCGGGGCTGTCGAACCGGCGCGCGGTGGCGATCGAGTGGGGCGACTGCGACCCCGCCGGGATCGTCTACTACCCGCGCTACTTCGTGATGTTCGACAACGCGACCGTGGCCCTGTTCGCCGCCGCGGGCCTGCCCAAAGCGCAGATGGTGCGCGACTTCGACATCGTCGGCATCCCCATGGTGGACACCCGCGCGCGCTTCCTGATCCCGTCCCGCTGGGGCGAGACCATCGAGATCGAAAGCACCGTCGCCACCTGGAAGCGGTCAAGCTTCGACGTGGAACACCGCGTCTGGAAGGGCGACCAGCTGGCCATCGAGGCGTGGGAAACCCGCGTCTGGGTCGCCCACGACGCGGACGCGCCCGGCGGCATCAAGTCCCGCCCGATCCCCGACGCCGTGAAGGCCCGTTTCGCCTGACCCCGTTTCGCCTGAAAGGACAACCGCCATGGAAGTCTCGTTCAAGACGGAAATCCAAAGCCTGAAACTGGGCGCAGGCGACACCTTCCACGGTGAGGGCATCCTCGCCGTCACCAAGGCGCTCCTGCAATCGGGCGTGTCCTATGTCGGCGGATACCAGGGCGCCCCCGTCAGCCACCTGCTCGACGTGCTGGTGCAGTCCGAGGATATCCTGTCCGACCTCGGCATCCATCTGGAAACCTGCACCAACGAAGCCGCGGCGGCCGCCATGCTGGCCGTGTCCGTCCAATACCCCATGCGCGGCTGCGTGACGTGGAAATCCATCGTCGGCACCAACGTCGCCGCCGACGCGCTGTCCAACCTGTCCTCGCCCGGCGTCATCGGCGGCGCGCTGATCGTGGTGGGTGAGGATTATGGCGAAGGCGCCAGCGTCATCCAGGAACGCACCCACGCCTATGCGCTCAAGTGCTCCATGTGGCTCCTCGATCCCCGCCCCGACCTGCCCAAGATCGTCGATATGGTCGAACAGGCGTTCGAACTGTCCGAGGCGTCGAACACCCCCGTCATCATGGAACTGCGCATCCGCGCCTGCCACGTGTTCGGGTCGTTCCAGACCAAGGACAACGTCCGCGCGGGTATCTCCACCCGCACCAAGACCCCGCCCGCGCCCTTCGACTACGAACGCCTCGCCCACCCGCCCGCGACCTTCCGGCAGGAGGCCGACAAGGTGAACCGGCGGCTTCCGGCGGCGCAGGCGTTCATCCGCGACCGCGGGTTGAACGAGGTGATGGGGCCCGCGACAGGCGACATCGGCATCATCGTGCAGGGCGGCCTGTTCAACGGGCTGAACGGGCGGCTGGCCGATGCCGGGCTGTCTGACGCCTACGGCAACCTGACCATCCCGACGCTGGTCCTCAACGTCACCCACCCCCTGCTGCCCGACCAGATCACCGACTTCTGCCGTGGCAAGAAGGGCGTTCTGGTGGTCGAGGAAGGGGCGCCCGAATACCTCGAACTCTCCATCGGCAAGATCCTTCGGCAGGCCGACCTGCAGACGCGGCTCCACGGCAAGGACATGCTGCCCATGGCGGGCGAATACACCGCCGCCGTGGTAGGCCGGGGGCTGGCGAAATTCCTGTCCGCCTATGGCGTGGACACGGGCGGCCTTGGCCGCTGGATCGACAGCATCGACGCCAACCGCAAGGCACTGGATGCGTCCGAGGCGCCCGCCCTGCCGCCGCGCCCGCCCACCTTCTGCACCGGCTGCCCGGAACGCCCCGTGTTCAGCGCCATGAAACTGGTGCGCGAGGAGATGGGGCCGGTCCATGTGTCCGTCGATATCGGCTGCCACGCGCTCGCGACCTTTGCCCCGTTCAGCCAGGGCCATTCGATCATCGGCTACGGCATGTCGCTGGCCGCGGCCTCTGCCGTGTCGGGCACGCAGGACCGCCGCCCCTTCACGGTGATGGGCGACGGCGGGTTCTGGCACAACGGCCTGCTCACCGGCGTCGCCGGGTCCGTGTTCAACCAGGACGACGGCGTGCTCGTCATCATGAACAACGGCTACTCCAGCGCGACCGGCGCGCAGGACCTGCCGTCGAGCCGCCCCAAGGGCGCGGGCCGGGGCAAGGGTCTGGACATGGAAAAGGCCCTGCGCGCGCTGGGGGTGACGTCCATCACCCGGGTGAACAACTACAAGGTCGGGAACCTGGTGAAGGTCCTGCGCAATGTCCGCACGACCAAGGAGAAGGGGCTGAAGGTCATCCTTGCCGACGGCGAATGCCAGCTCGCCCGCCAGCGCCGGGTGAAGCCCGCGATGGCCAAGGCAGTGGCGGCGGGCCAGCGCGTGGTGCGCACCCGCTTCCGGGTGGACGAGCAGACCTGCACGGGCGATCATTCCTGCATCCGCCTGTCGGGCTGCCCGACGCTGACGATCAAGCCGAACCCCGACCCCCTGCGCACCGACCCCGTGGCGCATGTGAACAACGACTGCGTCGGCTGCGGGCTGTGCGGCGAGGTCGCCCATGCCGCCCAACTCTGCCCGTCCTTCGCGCAGATCGACGTGATCCAGAACCCCACCGCCTGGGACCGCGTCGCGCGGGGTGTCTCCGATGCCCTGATCCGCCTGTTCGGCGGCGATCCCGGCACTGTGCCCCCGGCCCGGGCCGGGTCCGCCACCCCGGTGCCCGCAGAATGACCGCGCCGGTGGAACCCACCCGCCTGCTGATCGCCGCGATGGGGGGCGAGGGCGGCGGCGTGCTGGCCGGATGGCTGACGCAGGCGGCCCTCGACGCAGGCCTCTGGGTCCAGCGCACCTCCGTCCCCGGCGTGGCCCAGCGCACCGGCGCCACGACCTACTACCTCGAATTCCTGCCCCGCACCGGCGACCGCAGGCCGGTCATGGCGCTGCACCCCGCGCCGGGCCGCGTGGACGTGCTGGTGGCGACCGAACTGCTCGAAGCCACCCGCATGGTTCAGGCGGGCTTCGTGACGCCCGACCGCACGGCGCTGATCGCCTCCACCCACCGCACCTGGACGGTGGACGAGAAGATGGCGATGACCGACGGCCGCCTCGACCCCGCCCCCATGATCGCCACCTGCCGCCGCTTCGCCCGCCGCGCGGTGACCGCCGACCTGGCCGCCGTGGCGCAGGCGCACGGGTGCCACCTGAACTCCGTCGTCATGGGGATGATCGCGGCCTCCGGCACCCTGCCGATGCCCCTGGAGACCTGCCGCGCCGCCATGGCCGGGGGCAAGGCCGCGTCCGACGCCAACACCCGCGGGTTCGAGGCAGGCGTGGCCCTGATCCGCGACCTCGACACCGTCCCCGACCTGCGCGGCACCGCCCGCACCAGGGCCCCCGTGACCGAGGCCCCTCGCCCCACGCTGCCCCCCTCACCCGGGACCGCCTTCCTGCCCCCTGACGCCGCCGGGATCGCTGCCGAAGGCCTCCGTCGCCTGACCGACTGGCAGGATGCAGCCTACGCCGCGACGTATCTTGCGCACCTGCGCCGCCTTGCCGCCCACCCCGCCGCCACGCCCGCGCTGCTGGCCTCCGTCGCCCGCCACATGGCCCTGCGCATGTCCTACGAGGACACGCACCGCGTCGCGCAACTGAAGCTGTCCGCCGCGCGCATGGCACAGGTCCACGCCGACGCCCGCGCCCGCCCCGGCGATATCGTGGACGTGGCCGAATACATGAAGCCAGGCCCCGAGGAGATTGCCGGGATGCTGCCCCGCCGCCTCGGCGAACGGCTGATCGCGCTGGTCGAACGCCGCGGCTGGCAGAACGCCAGCTTCCCCATGCGCGTCCGCGCCACGCGGTTCTCCGGATTCGCCCGCCTGCGCCTGCTGGCATGGGCGCGCCGCTGGCGCCCCTTGTCGCTCCGCCACCACCAGGAAGCCGCGTGGCTGGCGGAATGGCTGGGGCACATCGACCGGGCACTCGACCGCGCGCCGGATGCCGCCG
>DBBA01000359.1:0-264 GCA_002291955.1 Rhodobacteraceae bacterium UBA996
CGATCAGCCAGACCGTCGTCGCCCGCCTGAACGAGGCGCTGGACGACCCCGAGAACCCCGACAACATCCTGCGCGACATCACCATGCTGGAGGTTGCCGAAACCGTGGGCCGCGTCCTGTCCGAGGTGACAAGCGACATCGGCCAGAAGATGGAACGGATGAGCCAGCGCGCGACGGCAAGCTTCATCGTGGCAGGCCAGCGCAAGGGCGGCGTGATGCGCATGTTCCTGATCTACCCCGAAGGCAACTTCATCGAGGCGACCG
>DBBA01000359.1:623-4182 GCA_002291955.1 Rhodobacteraceae bacterium UBA996
TGCAGATCGGCGAGCACAAGTACGGCAAGCCCATCCTCGACCGGGTGATCCGCCCCTCCACGCCCCTGCCGGACGCGATCAAGGCCGCGCTCCTGTCGATGGATTCCACCCTGCGGTCGAACCTGTCGGTCGGCATGCCGCTCGACCTGACCGTGATCGCGCGCGACGCCTGCACCGTCAGTCTGTCGCGCCGGATCGAGGCCGACGACGAACAATTCCAGGCCATGAGCCGCGCCTGGAGCAAGGCGCTGCGCGACGCCTTCGTGCGAATCGAGGTCTAGGGGACGGGACCGGAGGGACCCGGACGCGGGACCTGCGGCCCCGCGACGCCTCTCGTCTCGGCTCCGGGCCATGCCCGGTGGCCTCGGGTGATGGGGCAATGCGTCCCGCGCGCTCCGGTCTCACTGCGGTCGGACAGGTTCGCAGGGCTGAGCGCGGCGCATGGCTTTCCGGACGATCCCCGGGCTTGATCCCCTGTGCACATGGGCACGCCCCCCAGCCTGGATCGGCTGACCCGCCCCCTGTGACCTGCCATGCGACCCCGAAGGACGCCACCCGGGCCGGTTGCCGGACCGGCCCGCCCCCGCTACCTGAGGGTGGCGCGACAGGAGCATCCCGATGACCGATCCGGTTTCCGCCGAGCCTTCCCCCATCACCGCCGAGGTCGATGCCACGGGCCTCCTCTGCCCGCTTCCCGTCCTGCGGGCCCGCAAGCGGCTGATCGCCATGGCCCCCGGCCAGGTCCTGCGCCTGATCGCCACCGACCCCGCTGCCATCGTCGACGTGCCCCATTTCTGCGCCGAGGCCGGCCACACGCTGATCGCGACCGAGGACGCAGGCGGCGGCGCCCAGGCCTATCTGATCCGCCGCGGCTAGGGCGCGGGTCAGCGGCGGGCAGCCAGCATCGCCTCGGCCTGGGCCAGGTCCTCGGGCGTGTTGACGTTGAAGAACGGATCGCCGTCCTCGGCCGGAAAGGGCACGATCCGCGCGCCCTGACGCTCGGCCCACAGTCCGAGCTTGCGTTCGCCCGCGGTCAGCGCGGCCCGCAGGTCGTCCCGCAGGGCGACCGGCCACAGCCCGAAGGTCGGGTGGCGGCGCAGGCGCCCGTCCGGCCCGGATGATGCGGCGACGGCGGGCCCGTCACCGTCGGACAGGCGCGCCACAAGGTCGGCCGGCAGGAACGGGGTGTCGGCTGCGGCCGTCACGACGCAGGGCAGGCCCGCGGCCGCGGCCCAGTCCAGCCCCGCGAGAAGCCCCGCGAGCGGCCCGGCAAACGGTTCGACCCCGTCGGGCGGGGCGTCGGGCAGCACGGGCGCCCCCGCCGCCAGTCCGGCGCCATCGAAGCGCCGCGGGTCGCCGTTGGCACTCAGCGCAAGCGGGGCGCATTGCGGGGCCAGGCGCGCGGCAACGTGCGCCATTAGCGGACGCCCGCCAAGCAGGACCAGCGCCTTGTCGATCCCGCCCATCCGCCGGGCGCGCCCCCCGGCAAGGATCAGGCCGGGCACGACCTTGGGCAGGCCCGTGGGCAGGACTGTCGGCCGGTCTGTGGGCCGGTCTGTGGGCAGGGCAGGCGGCATCATCACCGCCATCCTGTCGTGCCCCCGGTCGGCGCGCAAGGCGACCGCCTTCCCCGACCCTGCCTGCGGGTGTAAGCCTTGGGTCATGCGCCTGGCCGTCCTGTCCGACATCCACGGAAACTCTGCCGCGCTGGACGCGGTCCTCGACGACGTGTCGCGGCAGGACGTGGCGGCGGTCGTGAACCTCGGCGACTGCCTGTCCGGGCCGCTCGACCCGGGAGGTACGGCCGACCGCCTGATGCGGCTGGGATTGCCGACGGTCGCGGGCAACCACGACCGCGCACTGGTGGACCGCCCGGCCGCGGCGATGGGCCTGTGGGAGCAGTGGACCTGGCCAGACCTGACGCCTGCGCATCTGGACTGGCTGCGGGGGCTGCCGCCGCTGCTGGAACGCGACGGGATCCTGCTGTGCCACGCCACGCCGGCCGCCGACGACCGCAACTGGCTGCATGTCCGCGGGGCTGACGGGTGGATGCGCCGGGCCGAGGCGGCGCATGTGCTGGCGCAGGCGGCCGGCCGGACCGAAGGCCTGATGCTGTGCGGGCACACGCACTGGCCCGACATGGTGCGGCTGGCCGACGGGCGGCTGGTGGTGAACCCGGGATCGGTCGGCTGCCCGGCCTATTGCGATGTCCGGGTCGATCCGCCGACCCGGCTGGAGATGGGCACGCCCCATGCCCGCTATGCCATCCTGACGGAACGGCGCGATGGCTGGCAGGCCGAGTTCCGTGCGATCCCCTATGACGCCCGCCTGATGGCCGAACGCGCCGCCGACCACGGCGCCCAGGACTGGGCCGAGGCGCTGTTGACCGGCCGCATTACGCCGCGCTGACGCGCGGCTCCATCGGACGCAGCCTCGCCGGGGCGAGCCCGCGACGCGATCTGTCGGGCCGCGCCGGGGGGCGCGTCCCTCCGGTCATTGGTATCTGGAAGAGGATGAAGGCCCCTTTCCTTGCCTTCATCCTTGCGAAAATACCCCGGGGTGAGGCGCGGCGGCGAAGCCGCCGGGCCGAGGGGCAGCGCCCCTCTACGGCCCTGCGATGGCGATGCGCTGGCGCAGGGCGCCTGTGGCCGGGTCGAGGATCAGGATCTCGTCGTCCGCCGTCACCACCGCGACCCAGCCCGTGCCCATCGTCACCGCCCGCGCCGTTTCGCCCGGGGGCAGGGTGATGGTCCCGGGCAGCACCGGGGCGGCGGGCGCGCGCGGGAACCGGGTGGCGAACAGCACCACCAGCACCGCCATGCCGACGATCATCGTGCCCGTCAGCACCGTGACAAGCCCGCGCAGAAACCGCAGGGTGCGCGCGTCTTCGGGGCGAAGCGGGGGATCATCGTCCATATGCCGGGCCTGTCCATCCTTGTGACCATCGCCGACGGTCCGTCCGACCGGCTGGATAGGGCATTGGCGGCCCATGCGCCACCGGAAGCGTCCCTGTCGCGGTCGCGCCTTGCCCGGCTGATCGCCGAGGGGGCGGTGACCCGTGGCGGCGTCCCCGTGACCGACGTGAAGGCCAAGGCGGCGGCGGGCGAGACCTATGCCATCGCCGTGCCGGTGGCCGAGGACAGCCCCATCGGAGCCGAGGCGATCCCGCTGGTCGTGATCCACGAAGATGACGACCTGATCGTCATCGACAAGCCCGCGGGCATGGTCGTCCACCCCGCGCCAGGGTCGAAGTCCGGGACCCTCGTCAACGCGCTGATCGCCCATTGCGGTGACACCCTGTCGGGCGTGGGGGGCGAGCGGCGACCCGGCATCGTGCACCGGATCGACAAGGACACCTCGGGCCTTCTGGTCGCCGCCAAGACCGACCGCGCCCACCATGCGCTGGCCCGCCAGTTCGAGACGCACAGCGCCGAGCGCGCCTATCTGGCCGTCTGCCACGGCGTGCCTGACCCCGCCGATCCGCGCCTGCGTGGCGTCCCCGGCGTGGCGTGGGAGGCGGGCGCGACCCTGCGCATGGCCACGCGCCTGGCCCGCCACC
>DBBA01000307.1 GCA_002291955.1 Rhodobacteraceae bacterium UBA996
GATGCCATCGCCGACGAGATCGAGGCGCGGGCCGAACCGCTGACCGACATCGCCCACCGCGAGACCGGCCTGCCGCCCGCGCGCCTGAACGGCGAGCGTGGCCGCACGACCGGGCAGTTGCGCCTGTTCGCGGCCCACATCCGCGCGGGCGACTACCTCGAACGGCGGCACGATGCGGCCCTGCCCTACCGCCAGCCCCTGCCCCGCCCCGACCTGAAGATGGTGCAGCGCCCGGTCGGGCCGGTCGCGGTGTTCGGCGCGTCGAACTTTCCGCTGGCGTTCTCGACCGCCGGGGGCGACACGGCGGCGGCGCTGGCGGCCGGTTGCCCGGTGGTGGTCAAGGGCCACAACGCCCATCCCGGCACGGGCGAGGTCGTGTCGGACGCGATCCTGGCCGCAATCCGGCGCACGGGCGTGCACCCGGGCGTTTTCGCGAACATCCAGAGCGCGGGGCGCGAGGCCGGGCAGGCGCTGGTGCAGCACCCGCTGATCCGGGCGGTGGGCTTTACCGGGTCGCTGGCCGGGGGGCGCGCGCTGTTCGACCTGTGCGCGGCGCGGCCCGAGCCGATCCCGTTCTATGGCGAGCTCGGGTCGGTCAACCCGATGTTCCTGCTGCCCGCCGCCGTGGCGGCCCGGGGCACGGCCCTTGGCACCGGCTGGGCCGGGTCGCTGACGATGGGCGCGGGGCAGTTCTGCACCAACCCCGGGATCGCCATCGTGATCGACGGTCCCGACGCCGATGCGTTCGTGGCGGCAGCAACGGCGGCGCTGGCGGCGGTGCCCGCGCAGACCATGCTGACCGACGGCATCGCCAACGCCTATCGCGCGGGCCGCGACCGGGTGGCGGCGACGGCGGGCGTACGCACGGTCCTGACCTCGGCCTGCACCGGCCGGTCGGCCCTGCCCGACCTTGCCGAGACGACAGCGCAGGCCTGGCTGTCCGACGCGACCCTGGGCGAGGAGGTGTTCGGCCCCCTGGGCCTGGTCGTGCGCGCCCGGGACGCGGACGAGATGCTGGCGGTCGCGCGCGCCCTGCACGGGCAGCTCACCTGCACCCTGCACATGAACGCGAGCGACACCGCACTGGCCCGCCGCCTGTTGCCGGTGCTGGAACGCAAGGCCGGGCGGATCCTGGCCAACGGGTTCCCGACCGGGGTCGAGGTCGCCGATGCGATGGTGCACGGCGGCCCCTACCCGGCCTCGACGAACTTCGGCGCGACCTCGGTGGGCACGCTGTCGATCCGGCGATTCCTGCGCCCGGTCTGCTACCAGAACATGCCCGCCGACATCCTGCCCGGCGATCTGGCCTAAGGGCCGTCCGCCCCCGTCCGGCCGCGCCTTGCCCGCCCTCCGGGGCGACAGCGCGCTGCGCCGGCAGGACGGGCAAGCACACGACCGGCAATCACACGACCAGCAAGCACAGGGCGGGCAAGCACAGGGCGGGCACGCACAGGAAACGTGCACCCGTCCTGTCCGCGCGCCCCCGTCCCGGCACCGCGGCCGCCATCCCTGTTGACACGGGGACAACCCCTGCCGCAGCGTGGTAAAGCGATTTACTAAACCGATTCACTTGAGGGGCGCAGGTGGCGGGGGCGGGGCTGAAGGATGTGGCGCGGGCGGCGGGCGTGTCGGTGACGACCGTCTCGCGCTTCGTCAACGGCTCGCTCGACCTGCCCGACCGTACCCGCGAACAGGTGGAACGCGCGATCCGCGACCTGAACTATGTCCCGAACCCCCATGCCCGGCGCCTGAGCCTGGGCCGGTCCGACACCATCGGGCTGGTGGTCCCCGACATCGCGACGCCGTTCTTCTCGACCCTCGTCGCCGCGGTCGAGGCCGAGGCCGACCGCCGCGGGCTGGCGCTGGCGCTCTATGCCACGCTGAACCGGGCCGGGCGCGAGCAAAGCTATCTGACCGCGATCCACCGCAACCATGTGGACGGGATCATCTTCGTCACCAACCACCCCGACGACGGCACGCTGGCCGACACGATCAACCGCAGCGGCCGGGTCGTGGTCCTGGACGAGGACGTGCCGGGCACCGCCGTGCCGAAACTGTTCTGCGACAACGCGATGGGCGGCTATCTGGCGGGCCTGCACCTGGCCCGCGCCGGCCACCGCGAGGTCCTGTTCGTGGGCGGCGTGGACGCGATGATCAGCGGGTCGCGCCGCTTTGCCGGCTTTGCCCGCGCCATGGCCGAGGTCTGGGGCGACCGCGCCCGGATCGTGCGGCTGGCGGGCGACTACACCGTCGCCTTCGGGCGCGAGGCCGGGGCGCGCTATCTGGCGGACGCGCGGACCTGCACCGCGATCTTCGCCACCTCGGACGAACTGACCATCGGCATCCTGGAAGTGCTGCGCGCTAGCGGCCTGTCGGTGCCGCGCGACGTGTCGCTGGTGGGGTTCGACGATGTCGGCCCCCTGCACCTGTTCGCCCCCGGCATCACCGCGATCCGCCAGCCCGTGCGCGACCTGGGCGCGCGCGCTCTGGCGCTGCTGCTGGACGCGCCACCCGATGCGGCCCGGCCGCCGCCCGAGGAACTGCTTCCTGTCACCCTGATCGCGCGGGATTCCGTTGCCCCGCCCCTTGGGTAAGCCACCAGCCAAGCAACGGCCAACACAGAGAGGACGACCGATGACTGCCACCGCCACCCGCCGGACCATCACCGCGCTGATGGGCGCGACCGCGCTTCTTGCCGCGATCCCCGCGAGCGCGCAGGAGACGAAGACCTTCGCGCTGGTCCAGATCAACCAGCAGGCGCTGTTCTTCAACCAGATGAACGAAGGCGCGCAGGCCGCGGCCGATGCCGCCGGGGTCGAGCTGGTGATCTTCAACGCCAACAACGACCCCGCCGCGCAGAACAGCGCGATCGAGACCTACATCCAGCAGGGCGTGGACGGTCTGGCCGTCGTCGCCATCGACGTGAACGGGATCATGCCCGCGGTGGAACAGGCCGCCGCGGCGGGCATCCCCGTCGTCGCCATCGACGCGATCCTGCCCGAAGGCGGGCCGCATCTGGCGCAGATCGGCGTGGACAACGGCACCGCGGGCGCCGACCTCGGCAAGGTGTTCAACGACTATGCCACCGCCGCGGGCGGGTCGAAGATCGGCATCGTCGGCGCGCTGAACTCGTTCATCCAGAACGTGCGGCTCGAAGGGTTCGAAGGCGCGATCACCGGCACCGCGGGCGTGACCGTCGCGGGCACGGTGGACGGGCAGAACGTGCAGGACACGGCCCTGGCCGCGGCCGAGAACCTGATGACCGCGAACCCCGACATGACAGCGATCTACGCCACCGGCGAACCGGCGCTGCTGGGGGCCATCGCGGCCGTGGAAAGCCAGGGGCGGCAGGCGGACGTGAAGGTGTTCGGCTGGGACCTGACCGCGTCGGCGATTGCCGGGATCGACGCGGGCTATGTGCAGGCCGTGATCCAGCAGGACCCCGCGGGCATGGGCGCGGCCGCGGTCGATGCGCTGGTCACGATCACCGGCGGCGGCACGGTGGAACGCAACATCTCGGTCCCCGTCACCATCGTGACGAAGGACAACGTGGACAGCTTCCGGGGCATGTTCCAGTGACGCCAGCGCCATCCCCGGATGGCATGGTGGCCGGGGGGGGCGTTCCCCCCCGGCAGCCGCCGCTTGTGTCCCTGCGGGGCATCCGCAAGACGTTCGGGTCGTTGCAGGCGCTGCGCGGGGTCGATCTGGACATCCTGCCCGGCGAGTGTCTGGGGCTGGTGGGCGACAACGCGGCGGGCAAATCGACGCTGACCAAGGTGATATCCGGCACCTATATCCCCGATGGGGGCACCATCGCCGTGGACGGGCAGGAGGTACGGTTCACCGGCCCCGCCGATGCCCGCGCCCGCCGGATCGAGATGGTGTTCCAGGACCTCAGCCTGTGCGACCATGTGGATGTGGTGGGCAACCTGTTCCTCGGCCGCGAACTGACCCGCGGCCCGTTCCTCGATCAGGCGCGGATGCTGGACGAAGGGCGCCGGATGCTCGAGGCGCTGGAAATCCGCATCCCGCGACTGACGGCCAAGGTGGACAAGCTGTCGGGCGGGCAGCGGCAGGCCATCGCCATCGCCCGCGCGGCGAGCTTCGACCCCAAGGTCCTGATCATGGACGAGCCGACATCCGCCCTTGCCGTGGCCGAGGTCGAGGCGGTGCTGGCGCTCATCAACCGGGTCAAGGCGCGCGGCGTGGGCGTGGTCCTGATCACCCACCGCCTGCAGGACCTGTTCCGCGTCTGCGACCGGATCGCCGTGATGTACGAAGGCACCAAGGTCGCCGAACGCCGCATCGCGGACACCGACCTGCAGGACCTGATCCGCCTGATCGTGGGCGACGACCGGATCGTGGGGGCGCCCGCATGACCGCCTATACTGAACGCGCCAAGGGGTCGGCGCTGGCCGATTTCGTCACCGAACACGCGCAGGTCCTGTCCATCGCGCTGTTCTTCGTGGCGTGCCTGGCCTTCTTCGGGCTGATGACGCCCACCTTCCTGACCACGGGTAACATCCTGAACGTGATCCGGCAGGCGGCGCCCATCCTGATCGTGGCCGTCGCCATGACGCTGGTCATCACCACCGCCGGAATCGACCTGTCGGTGGGGTCCACGGTGGCGCTGGTCAACGCGGTCGTGGCGATTGCCATGGCGCAGGGCATGGACTGGCCTGTGGCCGTTGCCCTGATGCTGGGCATGGGCGGGCTGATCGGCGCGGCGCAGGGCTGGTTCATCGCCTATCAGGGCATCCCGGCCTTCATCGTCACGCTGGCGGGCCTGTCGATCCTGCGTGGCTTCGCGCTGTACCTGACCGAAGGCTATTCCATCCCCATCACCGACGCGCCCGGCTTCTTCTGGCTCGGCCGCGGGACGCTGGGCGGCATCCCCGTGCCCGCGCTGATCGGGCTTCTGATCGCCGCCCTCGGCTTCGTCGTCATGCTGCGCACCCGCTACGGGCGGCAGGTGGTGGCTGTGGGATCCAACATGGAGGCCGCGCGTCGGGTGGGCATGCCCGCGCGCTGGATCGTCGCGTCGGTCTACATCGTGTCGGGCGTGGCCTGCGCCATCGCAGGGCTGCTGCTGGCCGCGCGTCTGGGATCGGGGTCATCGAACGCCGCCGTGGGGTTCGAGTTGCAGGTGATCGCCGCCGTCGTGCTGGGCGGCACGTCGCTGATGGGCGGCAAGGCCAGCATGGTGGGCACCGTCCTGGGGACCATGACCATCGCGGTCATCGGCAACGGGCTGATCCTTCTGCACATCTCGCCCTTCTTCACGCAGATCGTGACGGGCACGATCATCCTGATCGCGATCTGGATGAACACCCGGCTGTTCAGTTCCAACCTGCGCCTGCGGCGAAAGGGCTAGATGATGGACGAGCGTTCGGAAGCCCATGTCGGCTCGGGTCTGGTCATGACCGTGGACGGCCCCATCCCGTCCGCCGACCTGGGCATGACCCTGATGCACGAGCATCTGCAGAACGACTGCACCTGCTGGTGGAACCCGCCCACCGACCCCGCGCGCCAATATCTGGCCGACAGTCCCGTGCGGATCGAAATCCTGTCGGAACTGCGCCAGGACCCCTTCGTGAACCGCCACAACATCGCGCTGGATGACCTGCCCCTCGCCATCGACGAACTGCGCGACTTCACCGCGCAGGGCGGGCGCACGGTCGTCGATCCCACCTGCCGGGGCATCGGGCGCGACCCGGGGAAGCTGCGCGCCATATCCGCCGCCACCGGGCTGAACATCGTGATGGGCGCGGGCTACTACCTGCACACGTCCATGCCCGCGGATTTCGCGGCGCTGTCGGTGGACGCCATCGCCGACCAGATCGTGGCCGAGGCGCTGTCGGGCACCGACGGCACCGACGCCCGCATCGGCCTGATCGGCGAGATCGGCGTATCCTCGGCCTTCACGGAGGCCGAGGAACGATCCCTGCGCGGCGCCGTCCGGGCACAGGCGCGCACCGCGCTGCCGCTGATGGTCCACCTGCCCGGCTGGTTCCGCCTGGGCCACCGGGTTCTGGACATCGTGGAAGCCGAGGGCGGCGATCTGCGCCACACGGTGCTGTGCCACATGAACCCGTCGCACGACGACCCGGCCTATCAGATCGGCCTCGCGGCACGGGGGGCCTTCGTGGAATTCGACATGATCGGCATGGACTACTTCTATGCCGACCAGCAGGTGCAGTGCCCGAGCGATGACGAGGTCGCGCGCGCCATCCTGCGGCTGGCCGATGCCGGGCACCCGGACCGCATCCTGCTGTCCCAGGACGTGTTCCTGAAGATGATGCTGACCCGCTACGGCGGGAACGGCTACGGCTTCGTCACGCGCCATTTCCTGCCGCGGCTGAAGCGGCACGGGATGGATGACGCCGCGCTGGCGGGCCTGATGATCGACAATCCGCGGCGCGTGTTCGACGCGACCGTCTGAAGGGGGGACGCGATGGCGACGAGGGTGCTTCTGGTGGGCGAAAGCTGGGTCAGTTCGGCCACGCATTACAAGGGCTTCGACCAGTTCGGCAGCGTGACGTTCCA
>DBBA01000254.1 GCA_002291955.1 Rhodobacteraceae bacterium UBA996
CCGTGATCTCGGACACCTGCGGGCCGACCCCGGCCTCATCGGCCAGTTCGTCGATGCATTCCTGCCGGATCAGGGTCGAATCCATGTCGGCGATCAGCAACCGCTTGCGGCGCCCTTCGGCGGGCAGCAGGGCCAGGTCCACGCCCATTGCCTGCAACTGGTCCCAGACCTGCGCCTCGTTCTCGGGTGGCTGCGGCACCTCGAACTCGGCCGCTTCCTGCGCGGCGAGCCAGCGGATGTCGCCGCCGCCCCAGGCATTGCGCAGGGACGAGATCAGCGCCCCGTCCAGTGCGCGCACTTTCGGGGCGGTCAGCAAGGTGGCGATCAACATGGCGCACTCGGTCCCGGACACTCTCCGGGACCTTGCAGCACGAAAATTACCTTGCGGCAAGCGCAGGTTGTATCGGCCTCAGGCCGCGCGGCGCTGGCGCCCCTGGCCACCACCCTGACCGCCCGGCCGACGGCGCCGGGGACCGTTGCGCGCAGGCCGCGCAGCTTCGGTTGCGCCGACATGCGGCGCCCCCCCGGCGATCGCGATCGGGTCCTTGACGATCTTCTGGATTGCGCGGAACTCCGCGGCTTCCTCGGGCGCGCAGAAGGCCACGGCCTGCCCCGACTTGCCCGCCCGCGCGGTGCGGCCGATGCGGTGGACATAGTTCTCGGCCACGTTGGGCAGGTCATAGTTGTAGACGTGCCGCACGGCCGGAATGTCGATGCCGCGGGCCGCGACATCGGTCGCCACCAGCACGCGCGCCTTGGCCGACTTGAACTCGGCCAGCGCGCGGTCGCGCTGCCCCTGGCTCTTGTTGCCGTGGATCGAGACGGTGGCATAGCCCGCCGCCGCCAGATGCTTGGACAGCCGTTCCGCGCCGTGCTTTGTGCGGGCGAACACCATCGCCAGTTCTTCCCGGTGGCGATCCAGCAGGTCGATCAGCAGCGGCGTCTTGGCGGCCTGATCGGGCACAAAATGCACCGACTGGTCCACCTTTTCGGCCACCTGGCCGGGCGGATTCGCCTCGACCCGGACGGCATCGCGCAGGAAGCGTTCGGCCAGGTCCGCCATCAGTTTCGGCATGGTGGCCGAGAACAGCATGGTCTGGCGGTCAGCGGGCAGGAGCGTCGCGATCCGGCGCAGCGCGTGGATGAAGCCGAGGTCGAGCATCTGGTCGGCCTCGTCCAGCACCAGATAGCGGGTCGCGCCCAGCGACACGGCGCGGCGGTCGATCAGGTCGATCAGGCGGCCGGGCGTGGCGACAAGGATGTCGATCCCGCGGGCCAGCGTCTCGGTCTGCTTGTTGATCGACGCGCCACCCACGACCAGCGCGATCTTGAGGGCCGTGCCGCGGGTGAAGCCCTTCAGCGCCTCGGCGATCTGGCCCGCAAGTTCGCGGGTGGGTGCCAGGATCAGCGCTGCGGCCGCGCGGGGCGCCGGGCGGGTGTTCGCTTCCGTCA
Source organism: Rhodobacteraceae bacterium UBA996 (assembly GCA_002291955.1). Classification (GTDB taxonomy): domain Bacteria; phylum Pseudomonadota; class Alphaproteobacteria; order Rhodobacterales; family Rhodobacteraceae; genus UBA996. Next base: position 1,453 of record DBBA01000254.1, read on the forward strand.
GGGTGTGCACCAGCGGCAGGCCGAAGGCTGCCGTCTTGCCGGTGCCGGTGCGGGCCAGACCCATCACGTCGCGCCCGTTCATGGCGTGCGGGATGGCGAGTTTCTGGATCGGGGTCGGGTCGGTGATGCCCAGGTCCTTGAGGCGGGCAATCAGGTGGGGCGTCAGCCCCAGCATGTCGAAGTCCATCAGTATCCTTCGGGCCGGGCGCCTGTGGCGCGGCCCATGTGTCGAGGGTTGGCGCAGCGGCGTGTCGCGTGGGCCGGATGCCCGCGCGGTGCCGTGGCCGTCAGCCCCCCTGCGTGATCGTGGGAAACCAAGTGTCGCTCGCTGTAGGCCAGCGGGTTGGAAACCCCGTGAAAGGCCCGCCTGCTCACGCCGCAGAGCGATAACGTCGATGGGCAGATGGGCCGGGGGACGAAACAAGTCAAGCGGATGCGGCGGATGCGCGGAAGTTTCCGATCCGCGCCAGGGCGTCGCGCAACATGCGGTCGCGGGGGCGGCCCCTCGCGCAATTCCCGCTTGCGCCATGCGAAACTCGGGCGTATGCGCCACGGCGGGACACCCCTCCCCAACGAGGGGCGGTTATCTGGAAGGATACCATGACCGCTGTAACTGCACCGGCTGCGCGCCCGGCCAATCCGCGCTTCTCATCCGGCCCCTGTGCCAAACCCCCCGGATATACGCTCGACCTCCTCGCGGACGCGCCCCTTGGGCGGTCGCATCGCGCATCGGTCGGCAAGGCCAAGCTGAAGGCCGCGATCAAGCGCACCCGCGCCATCCTGGGCGTTCCTGCCGACTATCGCATCGGGATCGTGCCGGCTTCGGACACCGGCGCCTACGAGATGGCGATGTGGACGATGCTGGGCGCACGCCCGGTCGAGATGGTCGCCTGGGAAAGCTTCGGGTCGGGCTGGGTGACGGATGCGGTCAAGCAGCTGAAACTCGACGCCCGCGTGCACGAGGCGCCCTATGGCCGGATCGTGGACATGGCATCGCTCGATTACGACCGGGATATCTGCTTCACTTGGAACGGCACCACGTCGGGCGTACGCATGCCGAACGGCGACGCGATCCCGGCGACCCGCGGCGGCCTGACCCTGTGCGATGCCACCAGCGCGGCGTTCGCCATGGACCTGCCCTGGGACAAGCTCGATGTGACGACATTCAGCTGGCAGAAGGCGCTGGGCGGCGAGGCGGCACACGGCATGCTGATCCTGTCGCCCCGCGCGGTGGAGCGTCTGGAAACCTATACCCCCGCCTGGCCCCTGCCGAAAATCTTCCGCCTGACGTCGAAGGGCAAGCTGATCGAGGGCATCTTCGAGGGCGAGACGATCAACACGCCGTCCATGCTGGCGGTCGAGGATTACCTGGTCGCACTGGACTGGGCCGAGCGGATAGGCGGTCTGCCCGCGCTGATCGCCCGGGCGGAAGCCAACGCGGCTGCCGTGCAGGCGTTTGTCGATGCGCGTGACTGGATCGCGAACCTGGCCGAGGACCCGGCGACGGCATCCTGCACCAGCGTCTGCCTGAAGTTCACCGATCCGCGCATCACCGACGGGGCAGCCTTTGCCAAGGCCGTGACGAAGCGGCTGGAGAAGGAAGGCGTGGCGCTGGATGCCGGCAGCTACCGCGACGCGCCCCCGGGTTTGCGCATCTGGTGCGGCTCGACAGTGGAACTGGCCGATGTCCAGGCGCTGCTGCCCTGGATCGACTGGGCCTTCCACGCCGAGATCGCGGCACTTCAGGCCGCCGCCTGAGCCGGTGGTGGGCAGATTGCCCACCCTGCAAGCCGCGTAGGGTGGGCGATTCCGCCCACCACCCCCCACATCCCCCGAAGGAATACCCCCATGGCACCCCGTGTCCTCGTGTCCGACAAGCTGAGTGAAACCGCCGTCCAGATCTTCCGCGACCGCGGGGTCGAGGTCGATTACGAACCCGATCTGGGCAAGGACAAGGACCGCCTGCTGGCGGTCATCGGCCAGTATGACGGGCTGGCGATCCGGTCGGCCACCAAGGTGACCGAAAAGATCCTGGAAGCGGCCAAGAACCTCAAGGTGATCGGCCGCGCGGGGATCGGCGTGGACAACGTCGATATCCCGGCGGCCACCCGCAAGGGCATCATCGTGATGAACACGCCCTTCGGGAACTCGATCACCACCGCCGAACACGCCATCGCGATGATGTTCGCGGTCGCCCGGCAACTGCCGGAAGCCTCTGCCTCCACCCATGCAGGAAAGTGGGAGAAGAACCGCTTCATGGGGGTGGAACTGTTCAACAAGACCCTCGGCGTGATCGGCGCGGGCAACATCGGCGGGATCGTCTGCGACCGGGCGCTGGGCCTGTCGATGAAGGTCGTGGCCTATGACCCGTTCCTGTCGGACGAACGGGCGAAAAGCCTGGGCGTGACCAAGGTCGAACTGGACGAGTTGCTCGCGCGCGCCGACTTCATCACCCTGCACGTGCCGCTGACCGACAAGACCCGCAACATCCTGTCG
>DBBA01000253.1 GCA_002291955.1 Rhodobacteraceae bacterium UBA996
TGGTCCGGCCTGGACGGCGGATGCCGGTCCGGTGCGGGGCGGGGGCCGCGGGCCCGAGGGATCGGGTCCGCCCGGGCAGTCGGGCGACGGACCGGGCAACGCGGGCGGGAATGGCGGCGGTGGTGGCGAGGGCGGCGGGAATGGCAATGCTGGCGGTGGCGGTGGCGGGAACGGAGGCGGGAACGGCAACGGTGGGGGCAACGGCGGGGGCAACGGCGGGGGCAACGGAAACGGTGGCGGCAACGGCGGCTGACGTGGCATGAGGGACGGGTCTGCGGGCGCGCGTCCTGCTGTCACCACGGGGATACGATGCGGATCCTGATCGCCGAGGACGACGAGGTGCTGGGCCAGCAGGTGCGCCGGGCCCTGGCTGCGGATGGCCATGCGGTCGATCTGGCCACGAACGGCGTCGATGCGGCGCATCTGGGCGCGCACGAGCCCTATGACCTGGCGATCCTGGACCTGGGCCTGCCCGTGCTGGACGGCCTGAGCGTCCTGCGGCGCTGGCGCGAGGAGCGGCGCGACATGGCGGTGCTGATCCTGACGGCGCGCGACGGCTGGACCGCCAAGGTGGACGGGCTGGATGCGGGCGCCGACGACTACATGACCAAGCCCTTCCACATGCCGGAACTGTCGGCCCGGGTGCGTGCGCTGTTGCGGCGCCGGTCGCAGACCGGACCGGCGCTGTTCCGGCATGGCGATGTCACCGTGGACCCGGCGACGATGCGCTGCCTGCGGGACGGCATGACCGTGGACCTGACGGCGCAGGAGGCGGCGGTGCTGTCGTACCTGTTGCACAACCTGGGCCGCATGGTCAGCCGGGCCGAGTTGTCGGACCACATCTATGATTATGACGGCGACCGCGATTCCAACACGATCGCGGTGTTCGTGGCGCGGCTGCGCAAGAAGCTGGGCCATGACCTGATCCACACGACCCGCGGGCGCGGCTACATGATCGACGTGCCGGTCGCCTGATGTCGTCGTTGCGCCGCCGCGCGCTGGCGGGTGGACTGGCCTTTGCCGCGGCGACCTTCGTGCTGGGCGGGCTTGCCATTCTTCTGGTGTTCGAGCGGATCGCCACGGCCCGTTTCGATGCCGCGCTGGCCGAGCGGCATGGTCAGATGGTGGCGGCGGTTGCCGTGGCGGGCGGGGCGCCGGGTGCGGGCATGCTGGACCCGGCCTATGGCCAGCCGCTGTCGGGGCGGTACTGGCAGGTGGCGGGACCGGGGGGGGTGATGGTCACCTCGCCGTCGCTGTTCGACGGGGTGCTCGCGCCACCTGCGGGCGGACCGGAGCCGCGCCTGTGGACCGGACCGGGCCCCGAGGGGGCGGACGTGCCGGTGCGCGGGATGGTCCGGGCCGTGACGCTGGAGGACGGGGCGGTCTGGACGGTGATGGTGGCCGAGGACCTTGCGGCGCTGGCGGCCGACCGGGCCGAGATGCGGCGCAGTCTGGGGGTGACGCTGGCGCTTCTCGGGCTGACCGGGGTGGGCGGGGCGCTGGTGCTGATCTCGTCGGTGCTGCGGCCGCTGACCCGGCTGCGGTCGGATGTGATGCGGCGCTGGGACGATGCGGCGGCAGGGCGGATCGACCCGGCCCCCTATCCCGACGAGGTGGCGCCGCTGGTGACCGACCTGAACCGGCTGATCGACCGCAGCCGCGAGACGCTGGACCGGTCGCGGCGGCAGGCGGCGGACATGGCACATGCGCTGAAGACCCCGTCGGCGGTGCTGCGCAATGCGTTGCAGGACCTGCGCGCCGCGGGGGCCGATGTGACCACCGCCGAGGATGCGCTGGCCCGGATCGACGCGCAGGTGGCGCGGTCGCTGGCGCGGCAGCGGGCGGCCCATGCGGCGGCGGGGATCGGCGTGCGGGCGGACCTGGCCGAGGCGATGGCGCGGCTGGCGCGGCTGTTCGCCGGGCTGTCGGCGCGGGCGGACAAGCGGTTCGAGATGGGCCCGGTGCCCGCCGCCGATCTGCCGGTGGACCGGCAGGACCTGGAGGAGATGGTGGGCAACCTGCTGGACAACGGCGTGAAGTGGGCGCGCGGGCGGATCGCGCTGGCCTGTGCCGTCGAAGCCGATCTGGTGCGGATCGTGGTCGAGGATGACGGGCCGGGCATCCCCGAGGCCGCGCGGCGGGATGCGCTGCGGTCGGGGACGCGGCTGGACACGGCGGTGCCGGGCACCGGGCTGGGGCTGGCCATCGCGTCGGACCTGGCGCAGGCCTATGGCGGGGCGCTGGACCTGGGGCAGTCGGCCCGGCTGGGCGGGCTGGCCGCGACCGTGACGCTGCCGCGGCGCCGGGTGTAGGGCTGGCTCAGGGTGCCAGCCACGCGAAGCCCCAGGGACCAAGGGTCAGCGTCTCCGGGCTGGCGGTCGCGCTGCGGTGCGGTCCGGCGAGCGGGCCCCCGAGGGGCAGGGTGACGGGCGACGGCCCCAGGTTGAAGGCACAGGTGACGGCGCCCGCCCCCGTACCGCGGGTGAAGGCCAGCACCGGGTCGGGCGTGTCGCGGAACGCGATGTCGCCGGTCCGCAGGGCCGGTGTGGCCCGGCGGAAGGCCAGCATCTCGCGGTAGAAGGCGAGGACCGAGGTCGGATCGGCCGCCTGCCGGTCCACCGCGCGGGCGGCTTGCGGGGGCTTCACCGGCAGCCAGGGCGTGCCGGTGGTGAACCCGCCATGGGGCGCGGCGGCTTCCCAGACCATCGGTGTGCGGCAGCCGTCGCGGCCCTTGTAATCCGGCCAGAACTTCAACCCCGGTGGATCGAGGATCTCCTCGAACGCAAGCTCGGTCTGGGTCTGGCCCAGCTCCTCGCCCTGGTAGAGACAGACCGAGCCCTTGAGCGACAGCAGCACCGCCGCGGCAAGGCGCGCCACGGCGTCGCTGTCAGCCCCGGGCGGGGTCCAGCGGGTGGCGTGGCGGATCACGTCGTGGTTCGAGAACGCCCAGGACGGCCAGCCGTCCGGCGCTTGGGCGAAGAACCCCTCCACGCATTTGCGGATGTGGGCGGGGGTGAAGTCGTTGCCCAGCATCTCGAACGAATAGGCCATGTGCAGGCGGTCGCCGCCGCGGGTGTATTCCCCCATGATGCGGTTGGCGCCCATGCCCTCGCCGACCTCGCCCACGCTGAAGGCACTGTGGCGGTCGAGAAGCTTGCGCACCCGCTGCAGGAAGCCCACGACCTGCGGCTGGGTCTTGTCGTGCAGGTGGTCCTGCACGTCATAGGGGTTGGCCCAGTTCTGCGGCACCTCGCCCCGCTTGGGCGGGTTGTCGCGGAGCTGGACGTCGTGGAACGGGTAGTTGATGCTGTCCAGCCGGAACCCGTCGATCCCGCGGTCGAGCCAGAAGGCCATCGCGTCCAGTACCGCGTCCACCACGGCAGGGTTGTGGAAGTTCAGTTGCGGCTGCGAGGGCAGGAACGAGTGCATGTAGTACTGGCGGCGGCGCGAATCCCAGGTCCAGGCGGGGCCGCCGAACACGCTCAGCCAGTTGTTCGGCGCGGTGCCGTCGGGTTTTGCATCCGCCCAGACGTACCAGTCGGCCTTGGCCGCCGTGCGCGACTGGCGGCTGTCCATGAACCAGGCGTGGCGGTCGGACGTATGGCTGGGCACCTGGTCGATGATGACCTTGAGGCCGAGCGCGTGGGCGCGCGCCACCAGCGCGTCGAAATCCTGCAGCGTGCCGAAGATCGGGTCCACGCCGCAGTGATCCGAGATGTCATAGCCCATGTCGGCCTGGGGCGAGGTGAAGAACGGCGAGATCCAGATGGCATCGACGCCGAGCCCCGCCACATGGGGCAGGCGGCGGGTGATGCCTGCGAGCGTGCCGATGCCGTCGCCACGGTCGTCCTGAAAGGACCGGGGGTAGATCTGGTAGATGACGTGGGCCTTCCAGTCCTCGGCCATGCTAACCCCCTGTTTACCGGCTTACCCTAGCGGGAATGGCGGGGGTTTCCAGCGGCAGGCCCTGCGGCTAGCAACAGGCGGGACAACAGGAGGCGGCGCATGGATCGGGTTCTGGTGACCGGGGGTGCGGGCTATATCGGCGCGCATGCCTGCAAGGCGCTGGCGCGGGCGGGGTTCCTGCCGGTGGCGTTCGACAACCTGTCCACCGGGCACCGGGCGGCGGTGAAGTTCGGCCCGCTCGCGCAGGGTGACCTGATGGACCGTGCGAGCATCGACGCGGCGCTGGCGGAGCATCGCCCCGTGGCCGTCCTGCATTTCGCCGCGCTGTCGCTGGTGGGCGAATCCATGCGCAACCCCGGGCGCTACTGGCGCGAAAACCTGGGCGGCGCGCAGAACCTGATCGAGGCGGCGATTGCCGCGGGCGTGCCGCATTTCGTGTTCTCCTCGACCTGCGCCACCTATGGCGACCAGGATGGCGTGGTGCTGACCGAGGATACGCCGCAGCGCCCGATCAACGCCTATGGCGCGTCCAAGCGCGCGATCGAGGACATGCTGGTGAACTTCGCCGCAGTGAACCCGCTGAACACGGTGATCTTCCGCTACTTCAACGTGGCGGGCGCCGACCCGGATGGCGAGGTCGGCGAGGCGCATGATCCCGAGACGCACCTGATCCCGCTGCTGATCGACGCGATCGACGGGCGGCGGCCGCCGCTGACGGTGTTCGGGCAGGACTATGCCACCCGCGACGGGACCTGCGTGCGCGACTATGTGCACGTCAGCGATCTGGTCGATGCCCATGTGCTGGGTCTGCGCCGGGTCATGGGGGGTGGGGGCAACGGCGTGTTCTGCCTGGGCACCGGGTCGGGCTTCACCGTGCGCGAGGTGATCGACGCCGCGGCGCGGGTGACGAACCGGGACGTGCCGGTGGTGATGGGCGAACGGCGCCCCGGTGATGCCGCAGCGCTGGTCTGCGGCAGCGAACGCGCGGTGCGCGAGTTGGGCTGGCGGCCCGCGCGGTCGGACCTGCCGACCATGATCCGCGATGCCTGGGGCTGGGCGCGGGGCCCGGGTTACCGCGGATGACCGCTTGGCGGATGCGCCCGCGCGTGGGATAGTATGCGAGCAGGAGGGCAGCCGATGGATGTGCGCGACCGGATCGAAGGCGTCGTGATCGGGATGCTCCTGGGGTTCGAGGGGACCGCGCCGCTGGTGGTGTTCCCCGGCAACCAGTCCGACCATGCCATCCCGGCCCGCAGCCTGTGCCGCCTGACCGCCGAGGATGCGGGGTCCGAGGTGGCGCTGTTGTTCGAGGACGGCGACCGCGCGCGGCCGCTGATCGTGGGGCGCATCGTGGAACCGGCCAAGGGCGATGCCGCGACGGTCGTGCATGACGGCCAGACGGTGAAGCTGACCGCGACCGAACGGATCGAGTTGCGCGTCGGCAAGGCCGCCATCGTGATGGAGAAGGACGGCCACGTGACGATCCGCGGCACCTACCTTGTCAGCCACGCCAGCGCCGCCAACCGCATCCGCGGCGGGTCGGTGAACCTGAACTGATGGGCGCCGCGCCGAAGGCCCCCGTTCGTGCGCCCGTGATCGAGGAGATCGTGCGCCAGCACGCCGAACAGGCCGCGTTCCTGTGGACGGTCTACGACAAGGCGCTCCTCGATCCCGCCGACAACCCCGACATGGACGCCGAGCGGCTGGCGCGACTGGTCGAGCGGCTGGAGGCGTTCCTGGACGGAGTCCGCGTGGCGGGCGCGGACGGCCTGCGCATCGCCGAGGAGCGGTTCAAGGAGTTCCCCGAGGCGGGGGAGCTGTTCGTCCTGCGGATGCTGGCGGCGGAGCGGCCGATCGCGGTGGCAGAGTTGGACCTCGGCCGGGTGCGGGCGTACCTGGCGGAAAAGCTGGGTGCAAAGCTCGACTAGATGTCGCCGCCGAGGATGCGGGTGTGCGGTATGTCATGGAACGTCGTGCCGTCATAGATCACCAGTGCGTCATCCGTGAAGGTAGCCAAATGCTTGTCGTCTGCGGTGAGATAGTAGCTCTCAAGGCCGGACAGCTTCGTGAGCGCGCCCGCATCGGTAACGGCGAACGTGCCAGCTTCCTGCATGCTCACGATCAGACGGCCCCTGAACGTGCAGATGTCGTGGATCGACTCACCCTCGACGGAATGGTCCTCCCAGCTTCCATTCCGGTAGAGGAACAGGGTGCCGTTCTCTCCGCCTACAGCGCCGTCGCCGGGTCCGCGAAATGCCACAGCGTGAAGGTCAGCACTCGTCGGCAATTCCTCCAATGTCGGCGATGTGCCGGGCCGATAGTTGATCAGCTTGCCGCTGGATCCCACGAACAGAAAGTCGTCTGGACCGCGGCGCGCGACCCCGTAGACGTCCGCCTTGCTGCGCATCTTCAGGCGTGTCCACGTGCCGCCGGGAGTTGCTTCGAAGATATGCCCCTCTTCGCCCATCAGAAAACGCAGGGTATCGTCAAATCCAGCAAGCTTGATCGTTCCCAGAAGATCGCACTCGGCAACAACGCGCGTGTCCGGTGAAAGGGCAAGGATACGACCGTCCCACGAAGCAGCAAAAACATTCCCCAAGCTGCCCGCGGACAGGGAAACCAGCCATTCGTTCACTTCCGCCACAAGTCGCACTGTGCTACCCGCAGGATCAGAACAATAATACACGCGTGACAGATGCTCGCCGGGCGCTTCCAAGTGATAATAGAGCGCAAACAGGCCCGACCCGGGTGCTACAAACGTGTCAACACATTCCATGCCAAGCCTCACACCTTTGGAACATCGCACTTCACTTCGTCAAGCCGATCCTGACTTCGCTTTCGCGTCGCATAAAGGAAATAGGTGTTCACGATCGCCTTCATGCAGTCAAGCGCATCCTGACTGTTTTTCAGTTTCGGCAGGCTCTCGGCAGTGTGCTGGATCTCCGCGTCGCGCGCTTCGGCAAAGGTCTGCTCGCAGGGTCCGGCCTTGCCTGCCCCAGCCGCGCGCCGCAACTTTGCCGCACGCTTGATCTGCTTGCGGGATTTCTTCCCGTGCTGGGTCGTCCGTTTCTTAGAATCATTGAGACAGATGCAGGGCGCATCGTCCTCGGTGTATCTGGGGAATGCCGGTATCGGCCCGCCGCCGCGGACTGGTTCGAAGAATGCGTTCTGGATCACATGGTCCGACTGGAAGCCCTTCTTGCAGTGCTGGTCGCGTTCGCTGTACGGGTGGATCTTGATGTTGATATCCGCGAGAATCTGAACGCAGTTTCCAGCGCCAAGGTTGAGCTTGCAGATCTCGACCCACGGAGGGGTGTTTCCGGGCATCGAACCATGATTATGGGTTGCGATATCCGAGAAGCGAATGACCGGTTCACCCTCGAACTTCACGTTCGGCGACCACATTGACCAATACTTCTTCCCCGTATTCTTCGACGTGATGACGCCCTTCTTTGGGGCACACCCGGCCTCGGTCCCGGCGGTCTTCTTTTCGTCCGACTTGTTCTTTATGTTGACTTCCTTGCCGCCTATCTTGACCGTGCCCGTTCCTTTCTCGGTATCCGAAGCGACCCCGAATGACGGATAAGGAATGGGAACGCCGGGCGGGGTTGCGGGTGTCTGGGGTGGCGTGAAACAGACATCAGGGAAGGCCGCGATGGTCTGTGCCTGTACAGCCTTGCCCGAGATCTCGAGGCCGTTGGCAAAGACGTTCGTCGACATCAGCAAGTCCTCTCAGCGCGGTCGAGCACGGCTGCCCCGCATGCTCCGTCATCTCCTGACGCCTCGATCAGTACCGGACTGCCGGGCGCGTAGCCTCGCCGCGCTGAAATCAGAGCTTTGCCCGCGATCAACGGCAGTGCTGCTGCTCCGATGTTGCCAAGGCTTTCTGCAGGCGCCCAGAGGTCCTGGAAGGCTGAACGCCCTCGGATTAGGCGTTGATGGGCGAGTGCTGATTGCAGGAAGAAGTACTTCTCACCTGAAACGTCCGAAATGCGGTACCCCACCTGCGACAGCTTCACACCCGCTTCCTCCAGCGCCTGGGTATAGGCCCGGGCCATCCCGTCGCCGCGCAGGGGCAGGTCGAGGCCGCCTTCGTCGCGGCCATTGTACAGGAAGGCGTCCTCGCGCGCCAA
>DBBA01000252.1 GCA_002291955.1 Rhodobacteraceae bacterium UBA996
CGCTTCTGGGCGTCTGTCTGGGCCACCAGACCATCGGGCAGGCGTTCGGCGGCCGAGTCGTGCGCTGCCACGAGATCGTGCATGGCAAGGCGGGGACCATCCACCACGCGGGCGCGGGCGTGTTCGAGGGCCTGCCGTCGCCCCTGACCGGCACGCGCTATCACTCGCTGGTGGTGGACCGCGCCACCCTGCCCGAAAGCCTCGAGGTCACAGCCTGGCTTTCGGACGGCACGATCATGGGCCTGCGCCACCGCGACCTGCCGATCGAGGGCGTGCAGTTCCACCCCGAAAGCATCGCATCGCAGCACGGGCACGCCATGCTGCAGCGGTTCCTGGACCGCCTGCCGGTGGCGGCATGAGCGACGCGCTGAAGCCCCTGATCGGGCGCGCCGCCGACCGGCCCCTGACGCGGGACGAGGCCGAGATGGCGTTCCACATCCTGTTCGCGGGCGAGGCGACCCCCGCCCAGATCGGCGGCCTGCTGATGGCGCTGCGCACCCGCGGCGAGACGGTCGAGGAATACACCGCCGCCGCCCGGGTGATGCGCGCGCGCTGCCGCCGGGTGACGGCGCCCGAGGGGGCCATCGACATCGTCGGCACCGGGGGCGACGGCAAGGGGACGCTCAACATCTCGACCGCCGCCGCGTTCACCGTGGCGGGGGCGGGCGTGCCGGTGGCCAAGCACGGCAACCGCAACCTGTCGTCCAAGTCCGGCGCGGCGGATGCGCTGGGGCAGCTGGGCATCAACGTGATGGTCGGGCCCGAGGTGGTGGAACGCGCGCTGCGCGAGGTCGGCATCGGCTTCATGATGGCGCCGATGCATCATCCGGCGATGGCCAACGTCATGCCCGCGCGGGCGGAACTGGGCACCCGGACGATCTTCAACATCCTTGGGCCGCTGACGAACCCGGCGGGCGTGACGCGGCAACTGACCGGCGCGTTCAGCCGCGCGCTGATCCGCCCGATGGCCGAGGTGCTGGCAGCACTGGGGTCGGTCAAGGCGTGGCTTGTGCACGGGTCGGACGGGACCGACGAACTCTCCATCGCGGGCGTCAGCCATGCGGCGGTGCTCGAGCACGGGATGGTGCGCGAGATCGAGGTTCATCCCGAGGATGCGGGCCTGCCCTACCACCCGTTCGAGACGATCCTGGGCGGCACGCCCGAAGAGAACGGCCGCGCGTTCCGGGCGCTGCTGGACGGGGCGCAGGGGGCCTATCGCGACGCGGTGCTGCTCAATGCCGCTGCTTCGCTGGTGGTGGCCGAGCGGGCGGCAAACCTGAAGGACGGCGTGGCGCTGGCCCGCGAGAGCCTTGATTCGGGCGCGGCGAAGCGCGCGGTCGAAGGGCTGGCGCAGGTGACGACGGCGGGCTGATCCGGGGATGCTTCCCGACCGCCCGGACCTGCCCGGATGGGATGACCTGCCGTTCTGGGCTGACGGTTGGCCTGAGGTGCGGGCGCGTCTGATGGCGGATGCGCGGCCCTGGCTTCCCGCGCCCGATCAGGTGCTTGCGGCGCTTGCCCTGCCGCCTGCGGCGGTGCGCGTGGTGATCCTCGGGCAGGACCCCTACCCCACGCCGGGCCATGCGCATGGATTTGCGTTCTCGGTCGCGCCGGGCGTGGCACCGCCGCGGTCGCTGGCGAACATCCTGACCGAACTCCGCGCCGATCTGGGGGCTGTGCCGCCCGATGGCGACCTGCGGGGTTGGGCCGCGCAGGGGGTGCTGCTGCTCAACACCGTGCTGACGGTGCCCGCGGGCGAGGCCGGGGGGCACGCGCGGATCGGCTGGCAGGCGCTGACAGGCCAGGTCCTGGCGCGGCTCGGCGACCGGCCACGGGCGTTCGTCCTGTGGGGACGGCCCGCGCAGGCGCTGAGGGCGCAGGTGCCGGGCGACGGGCACCTGTTCGTGGAAAGCGCCCACCCCTCGCCCCTGTCCGCCCGGCGGGGGTTCTTCGGATCGCGCCCGTTTTCCCGCGTGAACGACTGGCTGGCCGGACGGGGGGACGCGACAGTGGACTGGGCCCGCGGGGGCGGCTAGGAAGCGGGCATGGACATCCTGGACCGCATCCGCGCCTACAAGCTGGACGAGATCGCCGCGCGCAAGGCTGTGCGCCCCTGGGCGTCCGTGGACGCCGATGCGCGCGCCGCGCCGCCGCCCCGGGGCTTTGCTGCGGCCCTGACCCGGGCGGTGGCCGCGGGTGGCTACGGCCTGATCGCCGAGATCAAGAAGGCCTCGCCGTCCAAGGGCCTCATCCGCGCGGACTTCGACCCGCCCGCGCTGGCGCGGGCCTATGCCGAGGGCGGCGCGGTCTGCCTGTCGGTGCTGACGGATGCGCCGAGTTTCCAGGGGCATGAGGATTACCTGATCGCCGCCCGCGCTGCCGTGGACCTGCCGGTGATCCGCAAGGATTTCCTGTACGACCCGTGGCAGGTGGCCGAAAGCCGCGCGATGGGGGCGGACTGCGTCCTTCTCATCATGGCGACCCTGTCCGACGCGCAGGCGGCGGAACTGGAGGCCGCCGCGACGGGCTACGGGATGGACGTGCTGATCGAGGTGCACGACCGGGCCGAGCTTGACCGCGCGCTGTCGCTGCGATCCCCCATGATCGGGGTGAACAACCGCAATCTCAAGACGTTCCACGTCAGTCTTGATGTGACGCGAGAGCTGTCGCGGCATCTGCCCCCGGGGCGGGACCTGGTGGCGGAATCGGGCCTGTTCACCGCCGGTGACCTCGCCGACATGGCCGGGCATGGCGCGCACCGCTTCCTGATCGGCGAGGCCTTGATGCGTCAGGCCGATGTGGCCGCGGCGACGCGGGCGATCCTGTCGCGTGTCGGGCAAAGGGCTGCCGAATGACCCTGACCCACTTCGACGCGGGCGGGAACGCCCACATGGTCGATGTGTCGGACAAGGCGGTGACGGCGCGCCTGGCGGTGGCCGAGGGGTGCGTCAGGATGACCGCGGAAACCCTTGCGCTGATTGTGGAAAACCGCGCGGCCAAGGGCGACGTTCTGGCCGTTGCCCGGCTGGCCGGGATCATGGGCGCCAAGCGCACCTCCGACCTGATCCCGCTGTGCCACCCCCTGCCGGTGACGAAGGTCGCGCTGGACCTTGTGCCCGACGCGGCCCTGCCTGGCGTGCGCGTGACCGCCACCGTCAGGACCACCGGCCAGACCGGGGTCGAGATGGAGGCGCTGACGGCGGTCAGCGTGGCCTGCCTCACGGTCTATGACATGCTCAAGGCCGCCGAGAAGGGGATGGAGATCGGCGGGGTCCGCCTTCTGCACAAGGAAGGTGGCAAGTCCGGCACCTGGGACGCTGCACCAGGATGATCCCGGTCGCCGACGCGCTCGACCGGCTGTTTGCGCTGGCCCCGCGCACGGGACCCGAGGTGGTGGCGCTGGTGCAGGCCGCGGGCCGGGTTCTGGCCGCCGACGTGGTGGCGACGCGCGACCAGCCGCCCTTCGATGCGTCCGCCATGGACGGCTGGGCGGTGTGTGCGGCTGACGCCCTGCCCGGCGCGCGGCTGGCCGTGGTGGGCGAGGCGCCGGCGGGCCGGGCCTGGCAGGGTGTCGTCCAACCCGGTCAGGCGGTGCGCATCTTCACCGGCGGGCCGGTGCCTGCGGGCGCCGACCGCGTGGTGATCCAGGAGGACGCGCGGCGCGACGGCGACACGGTGATCCTTGGCGACCGGCTGGAGGCGGCGGCGAATATCCGCCCGCGCGGGGCGGATTTCGCGGTCGGCGCGCGGGTGCCCGCACCGCGGCGGCTGCGGCCGGCCGACCTTGCCCTGATCGCGGCGATGAACGTGCCCGCGGTGACGGTCGCCCGGGCGCCCGAGGTGGCGATCCTGATGACGGGGGACGAGCTGGTGCCGCCGGGGGGCGATCCGGGGCCTGCGCAGATCGTCGCGTCGAACGGCTATGGTCTTGCGGCGATGGTGCGGGCCGAGGGCGGCGTGCCGCGCCTCTTGCCGGTGGCGCCCGATGATCCGGGTCTGCTGGCGGCGGCGCTGGACCTGGCCCGCGGGGCCGATGTGGTCGTGACCGTGGGCGGCGCGAGCGTCGGCGACCACGACCTGGTGGCGGGCGCATTGGCCACGGCGGGGGCCGACATGGCGTTCCACAAGGTCGCGATCCGGCCCGGCAAGCCGCTGATGGCGGGGCGGCTGGGCGACGCGCTGGTGATCGGGCTGCCGGGCAACCCGGTTTCGGCGCTGGTCTGCGGGATGGTGTTCCTGGTGCCGGTGCTGCGCGCCATGCAGGGCCTGCCGGCCCGCCCCCTGCCCCGGGCGCAGGCCCCCCTGGCCCATGCCCTGCAGCCGAACGGCCCGCGCGAGCACTACATGCGCGCGACCTGGGACGGCGACCGCCTGTCGGCGGGCGGATCGCAGGATTCGTCGCTTCTGTCGGTGCTGTCCACGGCCGATGCGCTGGTCGTGCGCCCGCCGGACGACCCCGCGCGGGATGCGGGGGACATGGCAGACTACCTGGCGTTGTAGGCCGTCCGTCAAGCCACCCGATTCGTTGACACAAAGCGGGAACGGGCATAGAACATGCGCGAACGTCCCCGGGAAAAGGGCTATGGCATGCTGACCCGCAAGCAACTCGACCTTCTGGAATACATCCAGCGCCGGATGCAGGCCGATGGCGTGCCCCCGTCCTTCGACGAGATGAAGGAGGCGCTGGACCTGCGGTCGAAATCGGGCATCCACCGGCTGATCACGGCGCTGGAGGAACGCGGGTTCATCCGGCGGCTCGCCCATCGCGCCCGGGCGGTCGAGATCGTGAAGCTGCCCGAGGCGCTGGAGCGCAAGCTGGGCGCACCCGTGGCCGTGGAACCCGCAGCACCTGGGTTCACCCCGCGGGTGATCGCGGGCGACCGGACCGATCCGCCGCGCGCGGCGATCCCGGTCGAGGTGGCGGCGGTGGAACTGCCCGTGATGGGCCGGATCGCCGCGGGCGTGCCGATCGAGGCGATCAGCGAGGTGTCGCACCACGTCGCCGTGCCGGGGTCGATGCTGTCCTCGGCCGGGCGGCACTATGCCCTTGAAGTGAAGGGCGATTCGATGATCGACGCCGGGATCAACGATGGCGACATCGTGGTGATCCGCGAAGGGTCCACCGCCGAGAACGGCGATATCGTCGTGGCGCTGGTCGAGGATCAGGAGGCGACGCTGAAGCGCTTCCGCCGCCGCGGCAGCATGATCGCGCTGGAAGCCGCGAACCCGGCCTACGAGACGCGCATCCTGCGCGACGATCAGGTGAAGGTGCAGGGGCGGCTGGTCGGGTTGATCCGCACCTACTGATCTCGACGGCTTAGGGCGCGGGGGCCCACAGGCGCACCGGACCGCGCGCCGGGACGATGCGCAGGGTCCCGCCCTCGGGCCAGATCGCGGCGCCGCCCAGGGCCGCCAGCCGCGTGGCGTCCAGCACCGTGCAACCGGGCGGGTCGGGGGGGGCCACGTCCTCGGACAGGATCACGACGGTCGGGCGGTCGCACGCGTCGGGCAGGCGCTCCGGCCCGGACCGGCCCTTCAGGTGCAGGACAGTGAGGCCGCCGACCTGGGCCAGGCGCCCGCCCTGCCCGTCGGCAAAGCCCCGGCGGGCCGCGGCCTGGTCCTGCGCGGCAAGGTCGCCGTCGCGTTCCAGCCAGAGTTCGGCCGAGAAGCCCGCGCCGCGGTCGTGCGACAGGGCGCGCGGTCCGTCAGCCAGCACGCCCGACAGCGCGCCATCGGCGCTGACCAGCACCGGCGGGCGTTCGGTCATCGCCCAGAGAACCATCGCCACCACCACCGGCAGCGCCCCGGCCCACCGCGCAGGCCCGCGCCACAGGATCGCCCAGAGCACCCCCAGCGTCAGAATGGGCAGCACCGCAGGCCCCGGCGCGGGGATGCCGGTCACCGACCCTTCCCACCCGGCGATCCAGTGCGCGACAGTCAGGATCCAGCGCGACCCGATCTCCATAAGCCAGAAGCCGGGGGCACCCAGCCCGATGGGGCCGAGGAGCGCCGCAATCGCCGCGCCCGGCATGACAAAGGTGCCCATGGCGGGCACGGTCAGCAGGTTCGCGAGCATCCCGTAATCGGTGAAGCGGTTGAAATGCGCGGCCGCCAGCGGCGCGGTGGCCAGCCCCGCGATCACCGTGGACAGGACCGCGGCATAGACCGGCAGCATCCAGCGCGGCACCCGGTCACGGTTGACCCGGTCACGCAGCGCGGCAAACCCCGCCACCAGCGCGACCGTCGCGGCCATCGACATCTGGAAGCCTGCGTTCAGCAGCTCCTCGGGCTTCCACAGAAGGATGATGAGGGCCGCGATGGCGACGGTGCGCAAGGAGACCGCCTGCCGGTCGGCCAGCACGGCCACCAGCATGACGGCGACCATCAGGAACGCGCGTTCGGTGGCGACGTTGCCGCCCGACAGTGCCAGGTAGAACGCCGCGACCGGCAGGGCCACCAGCGCCGCGATCTTCTTGCCGTTCACGCGCAGGGCGACGGGCGGCACCAGCGCGATCCCGGTGCGCACCAGTGCGAAGACGAAGCCCACCAGGAACGCCAGGTTCATCCCAGAGATGGCCAGCAGATGCGCAAGGTTCGAATCGCGCAGCGCAGCGACCGTGTCCTGCGTGATCCCCGACCGGTCGCCCGTCACCGCCCCCGCGGCAAAGGCGCCCGCCTGCCCGGGGATGCGGTCCTGCACCACCCGGCTCAGGTGCGTGCGCAGGCGGTCGATCAGCTGGGCGCGGGGGTCGGGTTCCTCGACCTCCAGCACGGGGGTGCGGGAATAGCCGACGCCGCCCAGCCGTTCGAACCAGGCGATGCGGCGGAAGTCGAAGGCGCCGGGTTCGGCGGGCGGCTGCGGCGGGGACAGGTTCGCCGTCAGCATCACCTGCAGGCCGGGGACAAGGTCGATGTGCGGCTGGTCTGCGTGGATCGACACGCGCACGGAATGGGGCGTGCGGGCGGCGGGCAGGTCGGCGACGCGCAGCCGGTCGAGCGTGAGGCGCAGGTGGTCGGCGCGGCTGCGGTCGACCTCGATGATCCGCCCCTCGACCGGGCCGTACAGGCGCCACTCCAGCACCGGAGCGGCGACCAGGTGCGCCCGGCCACCGGCCGCCAGCACGCCGAGCGCCAGCCACAGAAGGGCGAGCGCCGGGACATGGCCCGCATCCGGCAGGACCAGCCGCCCGGCAAGGGCTGCCAGCGCCACGGCCCCGACCCCGGCATAGACCGCCGCACCCGGTTCGAACGGCAGGGCGAACCAGACGCCGATGCCGATGCCGACGAGTACCGGGACAAAGGGGAACAGGTGCCCGCGCGCGTCCTGCAGGGCCGCAAGGCCGGCCATCACGGACGCGCCGCGCAGGCGCAGGGTCCCGGCGCCAAGGCCCGATCCGGCACGGGCGTTCGCTGTTCCGGCGCGCACCTTGTCTCGCCCCCGGCGACTGACTAGACCAAGCCGCGACCCTAGGACCCGCATGGTTAGCGAGAGGTTAACGCCCCCCATGTCCGAGACCGCCGCGACCGGCCCCGTGGTGACACGCTTCGCGCCCTCGCCCACCGGCTACCTGCACATCGGCGGCGCGCGGACCGCGCTGTTCAACTGGCTGTTCGCGCGGGGCCGGGGGGGCAGGTTCCTGCTGCGGATCGAGGATACTGACCGCGCGCGGTCCACGCCCGAGGCGACGGCCGCGATCCTGGACGGTCTGGCATGGCTGGGCCTTGACTGGGACGGTGACGCGATCAGCCAGTTCGCCCGCGCCCCCCGCCATGCCGAGGTGGCGCATCAGATGCTCGCACGAGGGTCGGCCTACAAGTGCTTTTCCTCGCAGGAGGAAATCGAAACCTTCCGCGAGGCCGCACGGGCCGATGGGCGGTCCACCCTGTACCGGTCACCCTGGCGCGACGCCGATCCCGCGACGCACCCCGATGCACCGTACGTGATCCGGGTGAAGGCGCCGCGCGACGGGGTGACGGTGGTGCATGACCGTGTGCAGGGCGATGTCACCTTCCGCAACGAGGATCTGGACGATCTCGTGATGCTGCGGTCGGACGGCACGCCCACCTACATGCTGGCCGTTGTGGTGGACGACCACGACATGGGCGTGACCCATGTGATCCGGGGCGACGATCACCTGAACAACGCCGCGCGGCAGATGCTGGTCTATCAGGGGATGGGCTGGGACGTGCCGGTCTGGGCCCATATCCCGCTGATCCACGGCGAGGACGGTAAGAAGCTGTCCAAGCGCCACGGGGCGGTGGGATTGGAGGAATACCGGGCGATGGGCTATCCGGCCTTTGCGCTGCGCAACTACCTGGCCCGTCTGGGCTGGAGCCATGGCGACGACGAGATCTTCACTGACGCGCAGGCGCAGGAGTGGTTCGGGCTGGAGGGAATCGGCCGGGCCCCGGCGCGGCTGGACATGAAGAAGCTCGACTCTGTGTCCGGGCGGCAGATCGCCATGGCCGATGATGCCGCACTTGCAAAGGGCCTGGACGACTATCTGGCCGCGACCGGGCAGCCCGCGCTGACCCTGCCGCAACGGGATGGTCTGGCGCGGGCCATGCCACACCTGAAGGAACGCGCGAAGTCCTTTCCGGAAATCCTTGAGCAGGCGCGATTTGTTCTGGCCGAACGGCCGATCTCGCCCGATCCGAAGGCGGCGGCGGCGCTGGATCCGGTATCCCGTGGCATACTGTCCGAATTGACGCCGCAGTTGCACCATGCTACGTGGGCGAGGGACGCAATCGAGGCCGTGGTGACGCGCACGGCCGAGGCGCACGGCCTGAAGTTCGGCAAGATCGCGCCGGCGATGCGGGCCGCGCTTTCCGGCCGTACGGTCTCGCCCAGCGTTTTCGACATGATGCTTGTGCTGGGGCGCGACGAAACGCTCGCCCGCCTTTCGGACGCAAGCCAAGGCTAGGACGTTAACCCCTGTCGCGCTATGCTTCCCCCGGGGTCGCTGCCGCGTACGCGGGGCTGCCAACGGAGAGGGATGACCATGGACGGCACAGCCAAGAAGACGCGCACCGCGACGCTGTCGGTGGACGGCAAGACAGTCGAGATGCCGGTGCTGTCGGGCAGCACCGGGCCCGACGTGATCGACATCCGCAAGCTTTACGCCGAAAGCGGCATGTTCACCTATGATCCGGGCTTCACGTCCACGGCCGCCTGCGACAGCGCGATCACCTATATCGACGGGGACGAGGGGGTGCTGCTGCACCGCGGCTACCCGATCGAGCAGCTGGCCGAGAAGTCGAGCTTCCTCGAACTGTGCTACGCGCTTCTGTATGGCGACCTGCCGACCGCCGCGCAGATGCAGGACTTCGAACAGCGCGTGACGCGCCACACGATGCTGCACGAGCAGATGCAGTATTTCTTCCGCGGGTTCCGGCGTGACGCGCACCCGATGGCCACCATGGTCGGCGTCGTCGGCGCGATGAGCGCGTTCTACCATGACTCCACGGATATCTCGGACCCCTGGCAGCGCGAGGTCGCGTCGATCCGGCTGATCGCCAAGATGCCGACGATCGCGGCCTGGGCCTACAAGTACTCGATCGGGCAGCCCTTCGTGTATCCGCAGAACAACCTCGACTATGCGTCGAACTTCCTGCGGATGTGCTTTGCCGTGCCCGCCGAGGACTACATCGTCAATCCGGTTCTGTCGCGCGCGATGGACCGGATCCTGATGCTGCACGCCGACCACGAGCAGAACGCGTCCACCTCCACCGTCCGGCTGGCGTCGTCGTCGGGTGCGAACCCGTTCGCCTGCATCGCGGCGGGGATCGCCTGCCTGTGGGGCCCCGCGCATGGTGGCGCGAACCAGGCCTGTCTGGAAATGCTGCGCGAGATCGGGACGCCCGACCGCATCCCCGAATACATCGCCAAGGCCAAGGACAAGAACTCGGGCTTCCGGCTGATGGGCTTCGGGCACCGGGTCTACAAGAACTTCGACCCGCGCGCGAAGGTGATGAAGCAGTCCGCCGACGACGTGCTGGAGCTTCTGGGGATCCACAACAACCCCACCCTGCAGGTGGCCAAGGAGCTGGAGAGGATCGCCCTGTCGGACGACTACTTCATCTCGAAGAAGCTCTATCCGAACGTGGACTTCTATTCGGGCATCATCCTGGATGCGATGGGTTTCCCCACGGCGATGTTCACGCCGATCTTCGCGGTGGCGCGCACGGTCGGCTGGATCAGCCAGTGGAAGGAGCAGATCAGCGACCCGGGCATGAAGATCGGCCGTCCGCGGCAGCTGTACACCGGCGCCGTGCCGCGGAAGTACACCGAGATCGAGGACCGCTGACCTAGCGCCCGGTGAACCGCGGCGGGCGGCGCGCGGCGAAGGCGGCGATCCCCTCGCGGAAATCCTGCGTGGCGCCGCAGGCGGCCTGGGCCCGTGCCTCGGCCGCCAGTTGCGCGGGCAGGTCGTTCGTCGCGGACTGGCGGACAAGGGACTTCATCTGCGCGTAGGCCGCGGTTGGTCCGTGCGCCAGCGCGGCGGCGCGGGCCTGCCAGTGGGCGGGAAAGTCGGCGTCGGGCACCGCTTCCCAGATCATCCCCCAGTCGGCCGCCTGGTATCCCTCCGGTGAAGGCCG
>DBBA01000247.1:0-1683 GCA_002291955.1 Rhodobacteraceae bacterium UBA996
ACCTTGTTGACGTTCTGCCCGCCGGGGCCGGACGCACGGATGAACTGCTCGGTCAGTTCCCAGTCGGCGATGGCGATGTCGTCGGTGATGCGCAGCATGGGGACGGCCGGTTCCGGGGGTCTGGCAATTCGGGGGTCTGGCAACGAGAAAGGCCCGGCTTACGCGCGGGCCTCCCGAGTTCTACGGAGATGGGCCAGTTAGGACTGCGGCCCAATCAGGGATGTTCGACCAAGGGGGCTGCCCCTCAGGCCACGGCCCCCCCGACTGTCCCGACACCATACTCCAATATCCCTCTAGACACTGGACCACCTCCTTTCAAAAAGTTGCCGATAGGCAGAGCGTGGCACAGATGTGGTGCACGTCAAGTAAATTCACGCAACCCCTGTGTTGCGCTGCCCGATAATGAGGCGGAACGGCACAAGGGCGAGCAAGGCGAGGGCAAGCTTCACGCCGAAGTCGGCGATGGCGAGCGACACCCACAGGGGGGCCACGGGGCCTAGGCCGAGGATCGGGGTGGCGGCGTTGGCCCAGGAAACGTCGTTGCCGGGTTCGAGGAACGTCAGCCCCGCCGAGAACGCGAGCGTGAAGAAGATCGCGGTGTCCACTGTGGACGCCACGAGGGTGGATGCCAGCGGCGCGCGCCACCAGGCGCCCCGGCGCAGGCGGTCGAACACTGCAACGTCCAGAAGCTGCGCCGTCAGGAAGGCAAGACCCGAGGCCAGCGCCACGCGCCATGTCACCAGCGGGCCGAACTCGCCCACGATCTGGGTGCCGATGGCGGAACAGGCGAGGCCCGTCATGAAGCCCGCCAGCACCACGCGGCGGGCGGCGGCGGCGCCATACAGGCGGTTCGTCACGTCGGTGACCAGGAAGGCCAGCGGATAGGTGAAGGCGCCCCAAGTCAGCCACTGGCCGGCCAAGTGCTGCACGAGGATGTTGGAGGCCACAACGACGGCGGCCATGGCAAGGATGCCGGGCAGAAGACGGGTCATCTACGGTTTCCGTTTTGGCAAGGTCGCGGAGACTTGGTCGAAGGCGGACCCCCGCCGGGCGGCGGGGTAGTCCCCGCCCGCACTGATGTCAATTCAGCGCATACTCCACGATCTCGGTCCGCTGGAAGAAGTTGAAGTTGTCGTCCGAGATCATGGTCAGCCGGATGCGACCCGCGGCGTCTTGCCAGACGGCCATACCTTCCAGGTTGTCGTGCTGGCCCGGCAGGGTGTCGATCAGGGTCTGTTCCTGCACGATCTGGTCATCCTCCAGTGTGAACACCCGTACCCGCGACTGGAACGCGAGCCCTGCGAAGTGGCGTTCGAGCAGGTAGAGCCGCCCGTCGGGGCCGAAATCGGCGGCGACGGGCAGGTGGGGCGGGCGGCGCGGGATGGCGAAGGGTTGCGACCACGCGCCGTCGCGGAAGCGGTAGACCGGAAAGGGGCGCGCCTCGGTTCCCGATCGTTCGGGGATCGCGTAGAGGTCGCCCGCGGTGTCGATGGCCAGCGCCTCGAGCCCCGAGTTGTTCTGCAACCCGCGGAAGTCGTCGGGCCGGGGCAGCAGCGTGGCGGGCGCGTCGGGCGCGGCAAAGGCCGAGACGCGGTGGTTCCCCTCGAAGCTGACGAAGATCGTGCCGTCGGGGCCGACCGCCAGCCCTTCGGCATCGGCGTTGGTCCCGGCCAGGGGTTCGCC
>DBBA01000247.1:2092-9628 GCA_002291955.1 Rhodobacteraceae bacterium UBA996
GTGATGCGGGCGGCGGTGATGTCGGCGCTGTCGGTGACGGCCAGGAAGGATGCGCCGTCGGCCGACAGTTCGATCCCGGAAAAGCCGCCGAATGCCGGGTCGCCATCGGCCCAGGTGAAGCTGCCGAGGTAGTCGGCAGCGCCCAAGGAACCGGCAGCAGGCAGGGCGGCAAGGAGGAGGGCGATCAGCGCTGCAGGACGGCGGTGCATCGCTGCGGCAGGTCGGCGAGCAGGATCTCGCGCCGCGGCTGCGGCGCGGGCGCGTTCGGGTCAGCGGGGGGCGGGTTCAGGATGTCGGCCACCCACTGGCGCGCGTCGTCGCAGCCGTCGCCCGGGGGCGGGGGGTCCTGATCCTCGCAGATGCCCGCACCCGGCGGGCAGCGCAGGCGGACGTGGAAGTGGCTGTCGTGGCCCCACCAGGGGCGCACCTTGCGCAGCCAGGCACGGTCGCCGGTTTCCGCGTCGCACATGGCGACCTTGGCGCCGGGGAAGATGAAGATGCGGGCCACGTCGGGGTCCTGTGCCGCGGCGCGGAGGATGGCGTGGTGCTGGGGGGTCCAGCCATCGGTGGTATACGCGCCGCGGGTGCGGGCGAGGCTGGGTGAGCCGATCTCCTCGCGCTGGGCGCGGGACAGGTCCAGCCGGTCGGCGGGGCGCAGCCAGATGTCGGCGTCGAGGCCGATCTGGTGGCTGGCGTGCCCGGTCAGCATCGGCCCGCCGCGCGGCTGGCTGAGGTCGCCGATGTACAGGCCGCTCCACCCGGGCTGCGCGGCCGCGTCGCGCGACAGGCGTTCCAGGAACGCGATCAGGTCGGGGTGGCCCCAGTTGCGGTTGCGCGACAGGCGCATGGCCTGCCAGGTCGGGCCGGTTTCGGGCAGTTGCACCGCGCCGTCGAGGCACCCGCGGGCGTAGGTGCCAAGCGGTTCTGGCGCCCCGCCGCCCGGCCGCATCTCGCGCCCGAACAGTTCCTTGGCGGTCTGGGCGGGCGCGGGCAGCGCCGCCAGCATCGCGGCGGCCACGCAAAGGGCGCGAAAAAGGGTCATCTGGCGGGCCTGCTTCCGTCCGGGTTGACGAAGCGTAGCAGGATCAGCCCGAGGATGAACAGCCCGATGAGCGGAAGGATGCCCGCCCGCGCGCTGCCGGTCAGGTCGGTGACCAGCGCGATCAGGGCGGGCGCGAGGAAGGACGTGGCCTTGCCCGACAGGGTATACAGGCCGAACCCCTCGGTCATGCGCGCCTCATCCCCCTGCCGGACCATCATGGTGCGCGACGAGGACTGCACCGTGCCGCCCGCAGCACCGATCAGGCAGCCGCAGATGTAGAAGGCGATGTCGGGCAGGCGCGATCCGTCGGCCACCGCGATCCCGAGGACCGAGGTGGGCGTGAGCGTGGCGATGGCGGCGGTGGTGACGATCAGGATCAGGATCGAGGCGCTGATGACCGGCATCGGGCCACGCGCGGAGTCGATCCGCCCCGCCGCCCAGCAGGCGAGCGCGCCGCAGATGGCGCCGAGGATGCCGAACACCCCCACATCCGTGACCGACCAGCCGAGCACGCCCAGAGCGTAGATCCCGCCGAAGGTGTAGAGCCCGTTCAGCCCGTCGCGGTAGAACATCGACGACGCGAGAAAGGCTGAAAGAGACCCGCGTTTGGGAAGCGACCGCAGGGTCTGCCCGAGGTCGGACAACGCCTTCGCGACGGTGCCCGACCGGGGGGCCGGCGCCTCGCGCACCCACAGGACGAAGGGGATCATGAACAGGACGAACCAGAGCGCTGTGAAGGGACCGACGAAGCGCGTGCCCTCGCGTGCCTCCGCGTCCAGTCCCAGGGCGGGCGGGTTGCCCAGTAGCGTGGTGCCCGCCGCATTCTCGGCAAACAGCGCCAGCATGACGATCAGCGCGACCACGCCCCCGGCGTAGCCCAGCGCCCAGCCGGTGCCCGAGATGCGGCCGATCTGCTCGCGGGACCCCAGCCCGGGGAGCAGCGCGTTGGTGAAGATCGTCGCGAACTCCATCCCCACCAGCCCGACGCCGAACAGGAACAGGATCAGCGGGACCGAGATCGTCTCGGGGTGGGCGAGCCACAGGCCCGCGGACCCGATGACATAGAGGACCGAGAAGCCCCAGATCCACGGCATCCGGCGCCCGCGCGTGTCGGCCACGGCGCCGATGACGGGGGCCAGCAGCGCGATGGCAATGCCGGTGACGGCCAGCCCCCAGCCCCAGGCAGACTGCGCGGCGGCGCGGGCGGCCTCGGGTGCCATGCCGTCGGTCACCGCGCGGGCCGCGACGATCTCGGCGAAGTAGGGACCGAAGAGGAAAGTCAGGAGGAGCGTCGAGAACGGCTGGCTGGCCCAGTCGAACATCATCCAGCCGCGGATGCGGTTGCGGTCGGACATGGGGCACCCTTTGGTTCGCGCGGAATCAGTGAACCCCGCGCGGGTGCCGCGCGCAAGTCAGATGGTGGGCGGCCAGGGGCGCTGGCCGTCGGCGGCGATCCAGGCCTGCGCCCAGTCGGGCAGGGGCGGGCTGTCGGGTGGCTGGCCCATCGCGGCGACGACGGTTGCCGGGGGCACCATCCCGCCGGGTCCGACCACGGCCTTGCGATACAGACCGTGGGCGGTCACCTCGCCTGCCCGGACCATCGCCTGCTCGATGTACAGGAACCGCGCATCCCAGCCGATGCAGCGGCTGCGCAGGTCCAGCCGGTCCCAGACCACCACCCGCCGCCGCCAGCGGAAGCTGACGCCGGCCACCGTCAGGCCCCAGCGGTTGACGCGGAGCGTGGTGGCGAGCCCGGTGCGGATCGACAGCGGGATGCGGCCGAGGTCGAACAGCGTCAATGTGCGGCCGTTGTTCAGTTCCACCCAGGGGTCGAGGTCCCAGGGCAGGCAGGTGACCGGGGTGACATGGGTGCCGTTCAGGGGCAAGGGCGGCATCCGGCGGGCGCGGGCGCGTTCACGGGCAAGGCGGAGGAACGGGTACATGGGCGCGGCGTGGCACCCGCGCCGGGTGGCGTCAACCGCAACGCGGCGTCCCGGCTTGCAGGCGGCGGTGACGCGGCCTAGGTGAAGGGCGACCGATGGAGGGCCGCCGATGCTGATGATCCTGCAACTGCTCCAGCTTCTGCTGGACGTCGCGTTCTTCATCATGATCGCGCACATCATCCTCAGTTGGCTGGTGACGTTCAACGTTTTGAACGTGCGCCAGCCGATCGTGGGCGGCCTGTGGGACGGGCTGAACCGCCTGCTGGAACCCGTCTATGCGCCGATCCGGCGGATGCTGCCGAAAACGGGCGCGCTGGATCTGGCGCCGCTGGTCGCGTTCATCGCGCTGATCGCGGCGCGCGACATCATCCTGCCAGGGATCGCGCGGGCCGTGCTGTAACGGCGGGCCTTGCCCCCGAAGCGCCCCCGTGATTCCCTGCCGCCCCAAGGATAGAGGCGGCATGACCGATCCCCACGACATCCTGCGCGCGACCTTCGGCTTTCCGGGCTTCCGCCCGGGGCAGGAGGAGATCGTGCGCGCCGTGGCGGGCGGGCGCGACGTGCTGGCGATCATGCCGACGGGGGGCGGCAAGTCGCTGTGCTTCCAGTTGCCCGCGCTGATGCGGGGGGGCGTGACGCTGGTGATCTCTCCCCTGATCGCCTTGATGCGGGATCAGGTGCGGGCCCTGCGCGCTGCCGGGGTCGAGGCCGGGGCGCTGACATCCGCCAACACCGAGGACGAGACCGCCGAGGTGCGGCGCGGGCTGGCGGAGGGGCGGCTGAAGCTGCTGTATCTGGCCCCGGAACGGCTGGGTTCCTCCGGAACAGTGTCATTCCTGCGCGATGCGGGCGTCGGCCTGATCGCCGTGGACGAGGCGCATTGCATCAGCCAGTGGGGGCATGACTTCCGCCCCGATTACCTGCGGATCGGCGCGCTTCGGGCCGCGCTGGACGTGCCGCTGGCGGCGTTCACCGCGACGGCAGACCCCGAGACGCAGGGCGAGATCGTCGCGCGGCTGTTCGGGGATCGCGTGCCGGACGTGTTCCTGCGCGGCTTCGACCGCCCGAACCTGCGGCTGGCGTTCGTGGCCAAGGACCAGCCGCGGGCGCAGATCCTGGCCTATGCCGCGGCGCGAAAGGGGCAGTCGGGGATCGTCTATTGCGGGACGCGCGCCAAGACGGAAACGCTGGCGCAGGCGCTGGAAAGTGCGGGCCATGCGGCGGCAGCCTATCACGCGGGGCTCGACCCCGATCTGCGGCGCCGGGTCGAGGAGCGGTTCCAGCGCGAGGACGGGTTGATCGTGGTCGCCACCGTCGCCTTCGGCATGGGGATCGACAAGCCCGACATCCGCTGGGTCGCCCACGCCGACCTGCCCAAGTCGGTCGAGGCGTATTATCAGGAGATCGGCCGCGCGGGCCGCGACGGGGCGCCGGCGGATACGCTGACGCTGTACGGCGCCGACGATATCCGGTTCCGCCGCACCCAGATCGACGAAGGCGCCGCGCCGATGGACCGCAAGGCGGCCGACCACGCGCGGCTGAACGCCCTTCTGGGCCTGGCCGAGGCGCAGGGGTGCCGTCGTCAGAGGCTGCTCGCGTATTTCGGGGAAACCCGGGTCGATCCCTGCGGAAACTGCGATCTGTGCGAACGCCCGCCCGCGCTGTTCGATGGGACGGAAGCGGTGCGCAAGCTGTTGTCGGCGGCGCTGCGCACGGGCGAATCCTTTGGCGCCGAGCATCTGATCGACGTCCTGCGGGGCGAGGGCACGGACAAGGTCCGCCAGCGGGGCCATGACGGGTTGCCGACGTTCGGCGTGGGGCGCGACCTGTCCCGGCGGGCCTGGCAGGGGGTGGTGCGGCAGGTGCTGGGGCTGGACCTGCTGCGGCCTGACCCCGAACGCTTCGGCGGCCTGCGCCTGACCGAGACCGCCCGGCCCGTCCTGCGGGGCGAGGCGCCGGTGACCCTGCGGGTGGACGACGCAAAGGCCGACCGCGCCCCGGTGGTGGCCCGCGCGCTGGTGGCCGAGGAAGACGCGGGCCTGATGTCGGCGCTGAAGGCCAAGCGCCGGGCGCCGGCCGATGCGCTGGGCGTTCCGGCCTATGTCGTGTTCCCCGACCGGACGCTGGCCGAGATGGCCGAACGCCGCCCGGCGACGCTGGACCAGATGGCGGCGATTTCCGGTGTCGGCGCGGTGAAGCTCGACCGCTTCGGGGCCGAGTTCCTGTCGGTGATCCTGGGTGCCCCGGCGCCTGACCTGCATCCTGCGCGGCGCGCGCTGGCGGGGCAGGACGCGGGTGCCGTGTTCGACCGGCTGGCCGATGCCAGTCGCCGCCTGTCGCGGGGCGATTGCGGGACGCTGAAGCCCCTGGACTGCACTCCCGCCGTCCTGCGCCGGATCGCGGAGCGGCGGCCGGGGTCGGTTGCCGACCTGGCCCGCGTGCCGGGCATGGACCCGGCGTGGGTGGACCGGTTCGGCCCGGCCTTTCTGGACGTCATCGCCGCGGACTAGACCCGCGCCGCGACCGCGATATGGTGACAACCACGGGGCGACCGCCACACCGGCAGGCCGCCCGGACGGGGGGCGCGATCTGGGCCTGATCGAGCGATACCGCCTGCGCCTGCGCCGGAAGCGGTGGCGCGTCCGATCCTTTCGCAAGGCGCGCGACCTGTCGCCCGTGGCCGACCGGACCGCGACCCTCCCGCGCGACGCGGTGCTGCTGGCCGCGACGTTCCGCAACGAATCGCTGCGGCTGCCGTGGTTCCTGACCCATTACCGGCGGCTGGGGGTCGGGCATTTCCTGATGGTGGACAACGGGTCGGACGACGGATCGGCCGACCTGCTGCGCGATCAGCCCGATGTGTCGCTGTGGCGGACGGACGCCAGCTATGCCGGGTCGCGCTACGGCATGGACTGGATCGCGGCCCTGCTGGACCGGCACGCGCACGGGCGCTGGACGCTGGTCGTGGATGCCGACGAGTGTCTGGTCTACCCGCACTGGGACACGCGGCCCCTGCCCGGCCTGACCGAATGGCTGGACGGGCAGGGCCTGCGGTCGATGGGTGCGCTGGTGCTGGACATGTATCCCGAGGGGCCGCTGGACGCGGTGCCCTATATCGCGGGGGACGATCCCTTTGCCCTGTGCTGCTGGTTCGACGGGGCGAACCTGACGCTGCAGCGCAACCCGCAGTTCGGCAACCTGTGGATCCAGGGCGGCCCCCGCGCGCGGGTGTTCTTCGCCGACCGGCCCCGGCTTGCCCCGGCGCTGAACAAGGTGCCGCTGGTCCGCTGGGAACGGGGCATCGCCTGGGCCAGTTCCACGCACATGCTGCTGCCGCGCGGGCTGAACCAGGTCTACGACCGGCAGGGCGGCGAGACGCTGACCGGTGTGCTGCTGCACGCCAAGCTCCTGCACGGCTTCACCGGGCGCGTGGCCGAGGAGGCGGCCCGGGGCGAGCACTTTGCCGGTGCGCGCGAGTACCGGCAGTACCTGTCCGAGGCCGAGCGCGGCCTGACGCTGCATCACCCCTGGTCCGACCGCTATGCGGGATGGCCGCAGCTGGTGGCGCTGGGCCTGATGTCGCAAGGCGACTGGCTGTGAGCGGCGCCGACGCCCTGCCCGGGACCGTGACGCCAGGGTTCGTCATGCTCGCGCACCGGCGGCTGGACCGCGCGGGTCAGGTGGCGGAGCATCTGGCCCGCGCGGGGTGCCCTGTCGCGGTGCATGTGGATGCGCGCACCCCCGCGGGCGACCACGCGCGGCTGACCGCCGATCTGGCGGACGTGCCCGGGATCGTTCCGGTGCCCCGGATGGCCACGCCCTGGGGCGGCTGGGGCCTTGTCGCCGCGACCGAGGCCGCCGCGGCGCGGCTGCTGGCCGACCATCCCGGGGTGACCCATGTGGTGCTGATCTCGGGCAGTTGCCTGCCGCTGCGCCCGGTGGACGAGCTGCGCGCGTACCTGGCGGCGCGGCCCGGCACCGACTTCATCGAAAGCGTCGCGGTCGAGGACGTGCCCTGGGCGCAGGGGGGGCTGGATATCGAGCGGTTCACGCTGCACTTCCCCTTCGACTGGCAGCGCCAGCGGCGGCGGTTCGACCGGGCGGTGGCGCTGCAGCGCAGGCTGGGGGTGCGGCGGCGCCTGCCCGACGGCATCGCGCCGCATCTGGGCAGCCAGTGGTGGTGCCTGACGCGGGCGACGCTGCAGGCGATCCTGGCGCACCCGCGGCGCGAGGAACTGGCGCGGTACTTCGCGCGGGTCTGGATCCCCGACGAAAGCTGGTTCCAGACGATGGTGCGGCAGGTCGGGCCCCGGATCGAAAGCCGGTCGCTGACATTCGCACGGTTCGACGTGAAGGGGCGGCCGCGGGTATTCTACGACGATCACCTGCAGCTTCTGCGGGCGACCGACTGCTTCCTCGCGCGGAAGATCTGGCCGGGGGCCGACGGGCTGTACCGGCACCTGCTGGCCCCCGCCTATGCGATGCCGCGCGACACCGATCCGGCGCCGTCGGCGGTGGAGCCGGTGCTGGCGGCGATGGCGGCGCGGCGGT
>DBBA01000247.1:9954-10192 GCA_002291955.1 Rhodobacteraceae bacterium UBA996
GCGGCGATGGCGGCGCGGCGGTTGCAGGGGCGGCCGGGGCTGTGGTCGGCCGGGCGCTACCCCGATGCCGCGCGGGACGAACCCGCGACTGCCGCGCCCCATGCGGTGATGGTCGGCGTGGCCGAGGCGGTGCCGGGCGTGGCGGACTGGCTGACGGCCGCGCGCGGGGCACGGGTGCACGGGCGGCTGTTCGCCCCCGACGGCGCGCAGTTCGCCGACGGGGCGGCGGTCGGCCCCG
>DBBA01000184.1:0-3822 GCA_002291955.1 Rhodobacteraceae bacterium UBA996
TGGTCGCCTGGTCCCCCGCGATGGCCCCGCACATCTTCGCAGCGGTCAAGACCGTGGCCCTGTCCGCAGGCCCCGTCACCTCGCGGGGCGAGGTTGTGCTGACCGACCGGGGGATCGAGGGCGGCGGCCTCTACCCCCTCGCGCCCGCGATCCGCGCCGGGCACGCCCTGACGCTCGACCTCGCGCCCGATCTGGCCCTGGCCGAGGTCGCGCGCCGCCTGTCCGCGCCCCGGGGCAAGCGCACGGTCGCCGAACACCTGCGCCGGACGCTGGGCCTGCCGGGGGTGAAGCGCGCGCTGATGACCGAATTCGCCCGCCCCCTGCCCGCCGACCCGGCGGCGCTGGCTGCGCTGGTCAAGGCGCTGCCGATCCGCCACGACGGCCCCCGTCCCCTGGACGAGGCGATCTCGACCGCGGGCGGCCTGCCCTTCGCCGCCCTGACGGACGGGCTGGAACTGCGCGCCTTGCCGGGCGTCTTTGCGGCGGGCGAGATGCTGGACTGGGACGCCCCGACCGGCGGCTACCTGCTGACCGCGTGCCTGGCGACTGGCGCCTGGGCCGGGCGGCATGCAGCGGCGCATGGGTAACGCCGCACCCGGCAGGCCACCGCCCCCCGCCCCGTTCGCAGCTGTCCCCGCGCAGGCGGGGACCTCGACGGCCCCGGCGCAGCCCCTCGGCAACACCAGCGCACGCACCCTCAACCCCGCGTCCACAGGAGTGAATCAAACCCTAACGTGCACACCCATCAGGCTTTGATATCAGGGACTTGACCCTTTGTGCACATGTGCACAAACGCCCCCTCAGGCGTGGATCGCCCCATCCCCGCAGGCCAGGGCCGCCTCGCGCACCGCCTCGGATACCGTCGGGTGGGCGTGGCAGGTCCGCGCCAGATCCTCGGCCGCGGCCCCGAATTCCATCGCCACGCAGATCTCGTGGATCAGGTCCCCTGCCTGCGGCCCGATGATGTGGGCCCCCAGGATCCGGTCCGTCGCGGCATCGGCCAGGATCTTGACGAACCCGTCGCCCGAGAACTGCGCCTTGGCCCGGCCGTTCCCCATGAAGCTGAACTTGCCCACCTTGAAGGCGCGGCCCGCCTCCTTCAGCGTCTCCTCGGTCTCGCCGACGCTCGCGACCTCGGGGTGGGTATAGATCACGCCGGGGATGACCCCGTAGTTCACATGCCCCGCCCGGCCCGCGATCACTTCCGCCACCGCGACGCCCTCGTCCTCGGCCTTGTGGGCGAGCATCGGCCCGGCGATGGCGTCCCCGATGGCATACAGTCCGGGGATATTGGTCCGCCAGTGGGCGTCCGTCTTGACCGTGCCTCGCGGTCCCATCTCGACCCCCAGCGCCTCGAGCCCCAGCCCGGCCGTGTAGGGACGGCGCCCCGTGGCCACCAGCACCACATCGGCCTCAAGGCTCGCCGCGCTGTCGTCCTTCCTCAGCTTGTAGCGCACGGTGGCACCCGTGGCGCCCTTGTCCACGCCCTGCACCGCGGCGCCCAGGATAAAGGTCATCCCCTGCCGTTCCAGTAGGCGGCGGAAGGATTTCTGCACCTCGCCGTCCTGCCCGGGGGTGATGGCGTCGAGGTACTCGATGACCGTGACGCTGGACCCCAGCCGCGCATAGACCGACCCCAGTTCCAGCCCGATGACCCCACCGCCGATCACCGCCAGCCGCGCGGGCACCGCGCCCAGGGTCAGCGCGCCGGTCGAGGTGACGACGGTCGTCTCGTCCACCTCCACCCCCGGCAGGGACGCAGCCTCCGACCCGGTGGCGATGACGATGGACTTGGCCGAGTGGACCTCGTCGCCGACCTTGACCTGCCCGGGCGCAGCGATGGACCCCCACCCTTTCAGCCAGGTGACCTTGTTCTTCTTGAACAGGAACTCGATCCCCTTGGTGTTCTGGCCGATCACGTCGTCCTTGTAGGCGAGCATCTTGGCCCAGTCGAAGGACGGCGTGCCCGCCGACAGGCCCATCTTGGCGAAGGTATGCCCCATCTCGTGGAACTGGTGGGACGCGTGCAGAAGCGCCTTGGACGGGATGCAGCCCACGTTCAGGCAGGTGCCGCCCAGCGTCTCGCGCCCCTCGACCACCGCGGTCCTGAGGCCCAGTTGCGCCGCGCGGATCGCGCAGACATAGCCGCCGGGTCCGGCGCCGATCACGATGAGGTCGAAGTCAGCCATGGGTCGGGTCCTTTTCGGGCCGGAAGGGCGGGGGGCTGTCGGCCCCCCGCGCCCCCCGAGGGTATTTCGGAGAGGATGAAGGGGGAAGGGTTCAGATGAGGGCGGTGATCAGCATGAGGACGGTGGCACCCCAGCCCGCCATCCAGATGACGGAGCGCCACGGCACGAGGCCGTACCAGTAGGCAGGGACATACAGGACGCGGGCGGCGAGATAGGCGTAGGCGCAGGCGGCGGTGAAGGCGGTGGACTTGTCCGCCAGCGTGACGGCCACGCAGGCGATGGTGAACAGGATCAGCCCCTCGAAATGGTTGTCGAGCGCGCGGATCAGGCGGCCCGTCCGGGGACTGACCATGCTGCGCAGGTCGGTGCCGTCACGGGGGGACAGGGTGACCCTGGTGCCGACCTCGAGGTTCGCGGCGAGCGAGACGAGGACGAACTGCACGCATTGCAGGAGCGCGGCGAGGGTCAGGGCGGTGAGTTCGGGGGTCATGGGGGAAACGCTCGCCTATTCGCTTCTTTTGACGGTCAATTGGAATATCCATCCATGCCTGTTCTCGACGAATTCCCCATTTCGCGTGAGGACTTCGCACAATGCTTCGGCTTCGCGTCTAGATTCTTCACGACCAAATTCATAAGATATTGACACCGTTCGCTTTTCGAACTTGCTCGGACGAGGCATCGACTCCAAGAAGCGCAACGCACTAAGCGCTTCGGCGTCCTCCATTCCTACCCAATTGACATAGTTATCAACATCACCTTCGACCACAGTCAAGTCACTGCAGCTGATCCGTCGATAACTGTCTCGCAAGCTTACACGATCATCACCACGACCTTCGCAAATCTGGCAAAGTAACTCGTCTTGGGTCTGCAGAAAGTCCGGCAGGTAGTCTGTCCCCTTCGACATATACCAACTGAACGCAATGAACGCGCTCAAGGCGATGTAAGTGTCCCGACTACCTGCTCGCACCCTGCCTCACAAATCCATCAACAACCTTCGCGGATCCTCCAGCGCCTCCTTGACGCGGACAAGGAACGTCACCGCCCCCTTCCCGTCCACGATCCGGTGGTCGTAGGACAGCGCCAGGTACATCATCGGGCGGATCACGATCTGGCCGCCCACCACCACGGGGCGGTCCTGGATCTTGTGCATGCCGAGGATGCCCGACTGCGGCGGGTTCAGGATGGGCGAGGACATCAGCGAGCCATAGACGCCGCCGTTCGAGATGGTGAAGGACCCGCCCTGCATTTCCGCCATGGACAGCTTGCCGTCGCGGGCGCGGACGCCGAGTTCCGCGATCTTCTTCTCGATGTCGGCAAAGCCCATCCGGTCGGCGTCGCGCACCACCGGCACCACAAGGCCCGACGGCGTGCCCACCGCCACGCCCATGTGGACGTAGTTCTTGTAGACGATGTCGGTGCTGTCGATCTCGGCGTTGACCTCCGGCACTTCGCGCAGGGCATGGCAGCAGGCCTTCACGAAGAAGGACATGAAGCCCATCTTCACGCCGTGCTTCTTCTCGAACGCGTCCTTGTAGGCGTTGCGGATGTCCATGACACCCGACATGTCCACCTCGTTGTAGGTGGTCAGCATGGCGGCGGTGTTCTGCGCGTCCTTCAGGCGGCGGGCGATGGT
>DBBA01000184.1:4165-4396 GCA_002291955.1 Rhodobacteraceae bacterium UBA996
TGGTCTGGCGCAGGCGGGTCATCTTGACCCGTTCCTCGCGCGCCACGTCCTCCGCCGGCATCGGTGCGCGGGGGGCCTGGGCGGGCGGCGCCGCCGGGGCGGGGACCGCGACCGGAGCGGCGGGCGCAGGGGCGGCGACGGCACGGGCGACGTCGTCCTTCATCACGCGGCCATCGCGGCCGGTGCCCGCGACCTGATCGCGGGTCAGTCCGGCCTCGGCCATGGCGACCT
>DBBA01000195.1 GCA_002291955.1 Rhodobacteraceae bacterium UBA996
CCGCCGCACCGCCCCCGCCGCCACCGGCCGATCCGGTCTGGCACCTGGCCGCGAACGGGCAGACCACCGGTCCCTTCCCGGTCGCGGAGCTTGCCCGGATGGCCACGGCGGGCACCCTGACCCGCGACACCCATGTCTGGACCACCGGACAGGACGGCTGGATGCGGGCAGGCGACGTGCCCGCGCTCGCGCGCCTGTTCGCCGCTGTCCCGCCGCCCCCGCCCCCGGGCTGACAGGGCCGTCCCGTGCCCACGCCGCCGCGGATCGTCGCGGCCCCGTTCACGCTGACCCGGGCGCATCTCGATGCAGCCGAACGTCTGGCCGCCGGTCCCCTTGCGGATCGCTGGGCTCGGGTGGACGGCTGGCTTCAGTACGTCATCCAGTTGGGCCTCGCGCCCCTGGGCGGCGTCTTCCTGTATCTTCTGCTGCGCCATGGCACAGGCCTGCCTGCTGCCCCGGTGCCGCTCCTGCCGCCCTTCCTGATCGCTGCAGGGATCGTGGCGGGGGTGATCCTCCTGGGCAATCGTACCGCCGCCCGCGTTCCGGACATCACCCTGCGCAGCCGCTTCTTCCGGGGCAACGGCGCCGAGATGGACCGCGATGGCCTGACGTTTCTTGGTCCCGACAGCCGCTGGCAGACCGGCTGGGCCGACATCGACGCGCTTGCCCGCGGTCCGTCGGTCATGGTGGCTTGCGTCGGCCCGATGTACTTTCCGATCCCGCAGTCCGCCCTTGGCGACAGCGCCGCGACCGAGGCCGCGTGGCAGCAGATCTCTGCCTGGCACAGCGCGGCGCGCACCGGTGCGACCGTCTGACGCAACGGAAGTCCACGGCCGTGGCGTTTCACTCCGTGGAACGTGTCCGCTGACAGGAGAACCGTCATGTCCGCCCCTCTCACCCGCTGGTCCCGCGCCCAGATCGGGCTTCATTGGGGCGTTGCCCTGCTCATCCTTGCCGCGTGGGCGACAGGCGAGGGGATGGGTCAGGCGTTCCGCGCCCGCCTGGCCGCGCCGGATGCCTTTCCCGGGTTCACGACACACACCCTGATCGGGGGCACCGTCCTTGTTCTGGTCGTGGTGCGCCTGCTCTTGCGCGCCACGCAAGGCGCGCCGGACCCGGTCCCTGGAACCTCGCCCCGCATGGCACAGGCGGCCACCTGGGGCCACCGGCTCCTCTATGTCCTGATGCTGGGCGTTCCCGCCCTTGGCGCCGCCGCGTGGTACGGCGGCCTGGAGGCCCCCGCCGAGGTGCACGAGACGGTCGGCAACCTGATCCTGTTCGTGGCCGGTGCCCATGCGCTGGTCGCCCTCGCCCACCACTACGTCCTGCGCGACGATACGCTGCGCCGGATGCTGCCCCGCCTCGGCTGACCGCCACGCTTGCGGCCTGCCCGGGTGATCGGGTCTAACGGCCCCGAACCGCAGCGAGTCGACGCCCATGCCCAGCCCCGACACCACCGCGGCCCCGCCGGGCGACGTCCACCGCTTCCCCTGCCCCGCCTGCGGGGCCGACCTGCGCTTCAACCCCGGCGCGGGGCAACTCGTGTGCGACCACTGCGGCCATACCGAACCCATGGCCGCCCCGCCCCCCGCCACCCGCGGGGGCCTGCGTGAACTCGACTTCCGCGCGGCCGTGGCGAACCAGCTTCCCGCGGCGGAACTCGAGGAAACCCGCGGCGTCACCTGCACCAACTGCGGCGCACAGTTCGAATTCGACCGGTCCGTCCACGCCGCCGAATGCCCGTTCTGCGCCACGCCCGTGGTCACCGACACCGGCCCCCAGCGCCACATCAAGCCGCGCGGCGTGATCCCCTTCGCGCTGGACGAGGCGCAGGCGCGGTCGGCCATGACCCAATGGCTCGACCGCCTGTGGTTCGCGCCCTCGGGCCTGACCGACTACGCCCGCAAGGGCCGCCGGATGCAGGGCATCTACGTCCCCTACTGGACCTTCGATGCCGACACGACCAGCCAGTACCGGGGCGAACGCGGGACGGTGTACTACGAGACCGAGACGGTGACCGTCACCCGCAACGGCCGCAGCGAACGGGAAACCCGGCAGGTCGCCAAGGTGCGCTGGTCCCCCGCCGCGGGCCGCGTGGCACGGTTCTTCGACGACGTGCTGGTGCTCGCGTCCCGCTCCCTGCCGAAACGCTTCACCGATGCACTCGCCCCCTGGGACCTGACGGCGCTGACCCCCTATGCCCCCGAATTCGTCGCGGGGTTCCGCGCCGAAGGCTACACCGTCGAACTGGACGAAGGCTTCGCCGAAGCCCGCCAGATCATGGACGCCCAGATCGAACGCGACATCCGCTTCGACATCGGCGGCGACCGCCAGCGCATCCATGCGGTGGATACCGACGTGCGCGACATCACCTTCAAGCATGTCCTGCTGCCCGTCTGGCTCGCCGCCTACAAGTACAACGGCAAGACGTTCCGCTTCGTCGTGAACGGCCAGACCGGCCGCGTGCAGGGCGAACGCCCCTGGTCGGCGTGGAAGATCACCGCCGCGGTGATCCTGGGGCTGATCCTGGCAGGCGCAGTGGGCTACCTTGCCGCCCTGCAGGAGGGCGGCTGAGCCCACTTCCGCGCCGGGGCGCGCCCCTGTATGACGCGCCCCATGTCCCCCAACCCGCCGAACCTTCGCCCCGACCTTGCCCGCGCTGCCGTCCCGGATACCCGCCGCGACGGCCAGCCCACCATCGGCCTTGTCTCGCTGGGCTGCCCCAAGGCGCTCGTGGACAGCGAACGCATCCTGACGCGCCTGCGCGCCGAAGGCTACGCGATCAGCCCCGACTACGCGGGGGCCGACGCCGTCATCGTCAACACCTGCGGGTTCCTCGATTCCGCCCGCATGGAAAGCCTCGAAGCCATCGGCGAGGCGCTGTCGGAAAACGGCCGCGTGATCGTCACCGGGTGCCTGGGCGCCGAACCCGAGGTCATCACGGGCGAACACCCGACCGTCCTCGCCGTCACCGGCCCGCACCAGTACGAGGCCGTGCTGGATGCCGTCCATGCCGCCGTCCCGCCCGACCCCGACCCGTTTATCGACCTGATCCCGGCGCAGGGCATCAAGCTGACCCCCCGCCACTACAGCTACCTCAAGATCGCGGAAGGCTGCGATCACACCTGCCGCTTCTGCATCATCCCCGACATGCGCGGCCGCCTGCAAAGCCGCCCCCATGCGGCGGTGATGCGCGAGGCGGAAAAGCTGGTCGCGGCCGGGGTGCGCGAGCTTCTGGTGATCTCGCAGGATACCTCCGCCTACGGCACCGACTGGAAGGGGCGCGAGACCAAGTTCCCCATCGTCCCCCTCGCCCGCGACCTCGGGTCCCTCGGCGCCTGGGTGCGGCTCCATTACGTCTACCCCTACCCCCACGTCCGCGACCTGATCCCGCTGATGGCGGATGGCCTTGTGCTCCCCTACCTCGACGTGCCCTTCCAGCACGCCCACCCCGACGTGCTGAAACGCATGGCCCGCCCCGCCGCCAGCGCCCGGACCCTCGATGAAATCGCCTCCTGGCGCGCCACCTGCCCCGACCTCGTCCTGCGCTCCACCTTCATCGTCGGTTACCCCGGCGAGACGGAGGAAGAATTCCAGACGCTGCTGGACTGGCTCGACGCCGCGCAACTCGACCGCGTCGGCTGCTTCACCTACGAGAACGTCCCCGGCGCCCGGTCGAACGCGCTGCCCGACCACGTCCCCGAGGAGGTCAAGCAGGACCGCCACGCCCGCTTCATGGAAAAGGCGCAAGCCATCAGCGCCGCGCGGCTGGCGGCGCGGGTCGGCACCACGATGCAGGTGCTGGTGGACAGCGTGGACGACGACGGCGCCACCTGCCGTACCCGGGGCGACGCGCCCGAGATCGACGGCAACCTCTTCATCGACGAGGATTTCGACGGCCTCGCCCCCGGCGATCTGGTGACGGTCGAGGTGGACGAGGCGGGGGAATACGACCTCTGGGGGCGCGTGGTCACGGGCTAGGCAACTGGCCGCAGGGCGGGCGTCACCCCGCCATCCCCGCCACGGGCGCCTCTCGCGACCGCGCAGGCGGGGATGGCGTCAGCGCTCCGTTCCGCCAGCCGCCACGCCGCAGGCGTCCGGGCTCGTTGACCAGCGGCCAGTCCTCGGCCCAGTCGCGGAAGCGGTCCTTCGTGACGATCACCGCGCCGGTTTCCTGCGCGATCTCCAGCAGGATCGGGTCGGCCTGGGTGCCCTTGTCGGCCACGATCACCCGGTCTCGGGCAAGGCCAAGCCGCTCGGCCAGCGCCGCCGGGTCCATCCAGCCATCGCCAACCAGGTAGCCCGCGTTCGCATCGAACACGACGACCGGGACCAGCCCCTCGGCATCCAGCAGCCGCAGCACGCCTCCCAGCGTCGCAAGGTCCGGTGTCCCCTCGCGCCAGCGCATGACGTTCGACCCGTCCACCAGGATCATACCGCGACGGTCGAACGGCAGACGATACCGGGGTCGGACCGGCACCGTTTCCGCCCGGCGCCGCCGGGGCGCGGCAATGTCGCGCGCCCGGGCCGCGCGCCGCAGGTCAAGCGCCGCCAGCAGCAGCGCGACCAGAATGCCCAGCGCGAACAGCAGGGGGCCAAGATCAAGCAGCCCCGCGCCGCCTTCCAGCGTCGCGACCAGCGCGCCCAGCGACACAAGAAGGACAATCAGCGGCAACATGATCACGACTCACAATCGGGCAGCCTGCCCGGGGATGGACCGCAATTGGGGCGGTCCCATGACCACCGGACTGGCCCTGTCCGAGCATGTTGCCGCAGGACCGTGCGGTGTCGCAAGACCTGCCTCAGACGGGTTATCGAAGGATGAACGTGCACACAGGTTCCCGCCTTGATTCAAGGGCTTGAGCCTTTGTGCACATGTGCACGCCCTTGCTTCGGGGCCGTGCACGGGCGGGTCCGGCGGGTGACCCGGTCCCCGGCCGGGCCGGGTCCGGCCAGTCTGGACCAGCCAGTCTGGACCAGCCCGGACCCCGCCCTACCTCCCCCGCATGCGCTGGATCGCCCTCTGTCTCGCCACCCTCCTCCCCCTGCCCGCCGCGGCGTGGGAGTTCTTTCCCGGTCCCGTCTGCCGCCTGATCCACGCCACCGGCGACGCATCGGTCGAGCTGACCTACGACCCCGCGGGGCCGCTCTACACCATCACCGTCGCCCGACCCGGACTGCCTTTCCCGCCCGCCCCGGTGTTCTCGATGCGCTTCGACGGGCCCCGCGGTCTGTCCATCGCGACCGACCGGCACACCAATCCCGACGGCGACCCGACCCGCCTGCGGGTGACCGACACGGGGTTCGGCAACGTCCTCGACGGGCTCGAATTCAACCGCACCGCCACCGCCCGGATCGGCGGACAGGAGGTGACGTTCCCCCTCGACGGCGCGGCGGGACCGGTCGCGGCCTTTCGCGCCTGCGAGGATGCGGCCCTGTCGTGACCGTCCGCCGTTAACCAGCCGCAACGGTTCCGCTTGGCGCCCCCCCCGACCCGCCGTAATGTCAATACAGCGGCAACCACGATGGAACCCGCGGCCCCGCCCGAACGGCGGATTTCCCGAACGGAACCCAACCTGACTGCCATGTGCGTGGCCACCCGACGGGTGTGCGACGCACGCCCGCGCCCGCCCCGCACCGGCCCCGACCGGAGTACCCCGCGATGCGCGTCCTGATCCTCGAGACCACCTTTGCCACGATGTCCCTGGCCGTCGACCTGGCCCGCCAGGGGCTGCTCGTCACCCGCGCCGATGATGCCGAGGACGCGCTGGCCTTTGCCGACAATGCCACCCAGGATGTCGCGATCATCGACGCCGACGTGCCCGATACCCCGGCCGCCACCCTGATCCGCCGCCTGCGCAGCCACCACCCGGACCTGGCCATCATCCTAACCGCGCCCCGGGGCGACCTTGGCGCCCGGCTGGCGGCGCTCGCGGCCGGGGCGGATGATGCCGTGTCGCACGGCGTGCCCGCGGCCGAGATCACCGCCCGGATCGAGGCGATCGTGCGCCGCTACCGCGGCACCCCGCAGTCCGACCTGCGGCTGGGGAACCTGACGCTCGATCTGGCCGCGCGGCAACTGCGCGTCGGCACGACGGACGTGCCGCTCGCCCGGCTCGAATTCGCGCTGTTCGAATTCCTCGCCCGCCGCCCGGGCCAGGTCCTGTCGCGCGACGCGATCATGGATCACCTCTACGGGCTCGACGACAGCCCCGACCAGCGGATCATCACCGCCTACATCTGCCACATCCGGTCCAAGATCGAGGCCGCCGGCGGCGATGCGGGCATCATCCGCAACCACTGGGGCCGGGGCTATTCGGTCGCCGCGCCCGCGCGC
Source organism: Rhodobacteraceae bacterium UBA996 (assembly GCA_002291955.1). Taxonomy (GTDB): domain Bacteria; phylum Pseudomonadota; class Alphaproteobacteria; order Rhodobacterales; family Rhodobacteraceae; genus UBA996. The sequence continues at coordinate 6,338 of DBBA01000195.1, forward strand.
AACGATGCGCCGCTGCCCTGGGTCGCCACGGCCCCCGAGGCGGCCGAGGCGGCCATCGCGCGGCTCGCGGCCTGATCCGGCCCGGGCAACGCGGACACTCCCGGCGCGATCACAGGGACCGGATCACAGGGGCGGAAAGCTGGGCCGGGCCACGGCATGGATCGTGTCAAGGTCGGCCCAGGCCTTCAGCCGGGCCTTGTTCCCGAACTCCCCCGTGATCGTGCCGTCGGCTTCGAACCGTCGCCGCACCAGACCGGACTGCCAGCCGTTGCCCTGCCCGCCGTCGGCGGTCAGCCAGTCCTGGCCGTTGACCTCGATGATGACGCCGACGTGCTGGAATTCGCCCGGGCGGTCGTGGCGCGACAGCAGGTAGATGTCGCCGGGCATCGGCCGGTTGCCCGCGAACGGCACCCAGCACGGGCGGGCTGGCGCGTGCTTCCTGTCGATCTCGCGCGCGACGGGTTCCCACCAGGTGGTGGGCGAGGTCAGGAAGACGCGCCCCGCCCCCGGCACCTGCACGGAAAAGGCCCCCGGGGCACCCGGCGGGATCACCGGCAGGCGGTTGAACACGCGGCCCGGGAACTCGCCGCAGCCCGACGCGCCCTTGGGCCCGGTGCCACCCTGGGTCAGCTGCCCCTGCGGTGGAAGCAGCGCCCGCGCGGCGGCGACAAAGCGCTGGCGCACCGGCGTGTTGGGCCCGGAGGGCACCGACGCCGGAGCAGGACCGGGGATCGCGGGGGTCGTCGCCGGTCCGGGGGCCGCGGGTCCGGGGCCCCCGGGCACGCCACCACCACCGGCCAGGACCGCCGCCAGCAGGCCCAGCATCTCGAGCAGCCGCAGCAGCGCGGTCTCGGTCGACATGCCGGGGTCGATGCGCCCGTCCGCCGGACAGGCGTTCACCTGCTGGAAGCGCCGGACCGCGGCGGCGGTCAGCGGGCCGCACATCCCGTCGGGGTCCAGCGCGGGCATCGCGCCGCCGCGCGCCGCCGGAACGGCGTTCAGCAACCGCTGCACCAGCATGACATCGGCCTTGCGGTTCGCACCGCCGAAGCCGACCGACCCGGTCAGCACGGTCTTGGGTGGCATGGTCCGTCCTTCCGTGTCTGATCGCGCGGAACGCCGCCGCGCACCGGCTGTCAGGTCTCCCTCGCCCCGCCCGATGGCACCCAGCCATGGCCCGCCCGCGCGGGGTCGGCCGCACCCGCGACCGCACCGGGACGGGCAAGGAGCGCCCCGATCTCGTCGGGCTGACCCCCACCGGCCAGCACACCGCCGGGGCCAAGCTCCCGCGCCAGAAGCCACGCCAGCGCGGGCGCCGCGACCGACGTGCCCGCCAGCCGCGCCGCCGCACCCGACCG
>DBBA01000191.1 GCA_002291955.1 Rhodobacteraceae bacterium UBA996
TCGGTGCGGCGGCGGTTGGTCTTGGCCAGTTCGCGTTCCACGACCATCTGCGTGGCGATGCCCGCGTGGTCGGTCCCCGGCTGCCACAGCGTGTCGAAGCCGCGCATCCGGTGCCAGCGCGTCAGGATGTCCATCAGCGTGTTGTTGAACGCGTGGCCGACGTGCAGGGCGCCGGTCACGTTCGGCGGCGGGATGACGATGCAGAACGGGTCCGCCCCGGGGCGCGCGTTGGCCCCGGCGCGAAAGGCCTGGGCGTCGTCCCACAGGGCCGAGATGCGGGGCTCGGCGCTGGCGGCGTCAAAGGTCTTGTCCATCATCGGCGGCCCCCTGCGGCTGGTCGTCCGGGGGTGTAGCGAAGCCCCACGCCAAGGGGAAGGGCGGCGCGCCCGTCAGCCGAGGGCGGGCAGGAAAGGCTGCCCCGCCTGTGCCTGCAGGAAGGTGCCCGCGACCAGCGCCGTCCAGCCCGCCGCCCCCGCCCAGACCAGCGCGCGGCCCGCGCCGTCGGGCAGGCGCAGGGCGACCAGGCCCAGAAGCGGCAGCGCGTGCATCGCGTGGGTGGCGAGGAAATGCGCCACGCGCAGGTCGCCGACCTCGCGCGACCAGCCCATGACGGGCAGCATGGCGCCGGTGACGGGCGTGCCGACGTGGTGCGACAGGGTCTGGGACATGGCCCCGGCCACGACCACCGTCAGGACGAAGGTCAGGACCAGCCCCAGCGCCACCGACAGGCGCAGCGCCGGGGGCAGGCCGGTCGCGGGGTTGCGCCAGATCGCCAGGCCCATGACCAGCGTGGCCGAGGTCAGCGTGACCGCGGCGATCCCCATGGCTGCATAGAGCGCCGCCATCGCGGGGGTCCCGACATTGAAGTGCGACCCCGTGCCGAACATCGCCGCACCGCCGATCCAGGCCATCTCGGCCAGGATCGCCAGCGCCACGACCCAAGCGTAGATGCGCCACCACCGCCGCCCGGTCGTCCCCGCGGGCATCCAGCGCGCGAAGAGCGCCAGCGTCAGCAGGTAGAGCGACAGCGAGACCGCGAATTTCGCGGGCTTCACCCAGACATCCACGCCCTGGAACATGCGGGGGTCCACCGCCATCGCGGCGAACAGCGGGACAGTCGCCATCGCGAGGAGAAGGCCCAGTGCGGTGAACACCGGCGCATCCGCCATCAGGCGGCGCAGGATTGCCGGGCCGGGGGCGACGGGCGGGGCCGCAAGGTCGAAGGCGGTCATGGCGGCTTACTCCCGCTGGGGCGCGCGCAGGGACAGGACCGCCCGCAGCGCAAGGAACAGGATCAGGCCCGCGGGCCCGAACAGGAAGGTCAGCAGCAGGCTGGGCAGGATCATAAGGTGCGCGATGCCCTCGGCCTGCGCGGTGCGGACGATCCAGCCGCCCACGAACAGGTCGAAGGCCAGGTAGTGCACCCATCCCGCCAGCGCGACGCCCGGGTGGTCGAACAGGGCCATCACGTCGGGCAGGCTGCCGAAGCCGCCGCTGGCGGATGTCCAGAAGGCAAGCACAAGCGCGACGTAGCCCGTCGACAGGATCGCCGGAATGACCAGCCCCGCCACCGGCACGACCAGCCGGGGTGCAAGGGGGTGGGCGACCAGCATCAGCCAGCCCGCCATCGCCAGCGGGTTTGCGACCTGGAACAGGGTTTCGGGGGACATGGCGGGCCTATCTTGACGGTGGCAAGATGGGTGTGTCGTGTCGGACCCGAGTCGGTCAAGCGATATTTTGACAGTGGCAAGATGAGGCGCTACGGGACGGCATGACCGTCAACGATCACGCCCCGCCAACTGCCGCCCCAACTTCTGCTCCGACTTCTTGCCCAACGTCGGCCCCCGCACCTCGGCCGAAGGCGGCCTATCACCACGGGGACCTGCGCGCCGCCCTGCTGGTCGCGGCCGAGGCCGAGCTGGACGCGCGGGGGATCGAGGAATTCTCGCTGCGCGGGGTGGCGCGGCGGGCCGGGGTCAGCCACGCCGCGCCCGCGCACCATTTCGGCGACGCGGGCGGGCTGCTGACCGCGCTGGCGGCGGAGGGGTTCCGGCGGTTCCTGTCCTGCCAGGATGCACGGCAGGCCACGGCCGGACCGTCCCCCCGCGTGCGGATGCTGGCCGACGGACTGGGGTACATCGACTTTGCCAGGGCGCACCCGGCGCTGTTCCGGCTGGTCTTCGCCTCGGCCCGGCCGGACTATGGCGATGCCGAGCTTGGCGCGATCTCGGGCGCGGCCTATGCGCGGCTGGAGGCGGGGGTGCAGGCCGTCGCGCGCGCCGAAGGGCGGGTGGCGACGCCGGCCGATGTTGCGGCGACCTGGGCCATCGTGCACGGTCTGGCGGAACTGACCGGGGGCGGGCGCCTGTTCGCCCCGGGCGGTGACGCGCCTGCCGACAGGGATGCCTTCATGGCCGCGATCATCGACCGCTGCCTGCCACCCCCGTGCTGAGATCGGTCAGTCCACCCGGCCCCGCCCGAGCATGGGATGGGAGATGGCCAGATCCGACAGCACCTTGGACATGGCACGCAGCATGATGAGCTGCGTGATGAGCAGGCCCGCGTTGCGCATCGCCCGCATCTCTCCCAGCGTCCAGCGGTGCGCTGCGGTGGTGCCCGCTGACACCGCGCCGATGATCCGCCCGGTCGGGCCGAGGATCGGGACGCCCAGATATGCCTTGTAGCCGCAGTGGGTGACGAACGGGTGGTCGGCCACCCGCGCATCGGCGGGCGCATCGTCGATCACCAGGGGCGCCCCCGTCTCGCGCACGACGGTGGCGAGGCTTTGCGTGATGGACGAAGCGCGGCGGGTCTTTGCCGCCTCGATCCGCCCGTGGTTGCCGGCGAAGTACAGCCGGTCGCGCGCGTCGTCCAGGATGCCGACGAACATGTGGTCGGCCCCGACAGCGTCGGACGCCAGTTGCAGGACGGCCGACAGGTCGGCCTGGCTGTTGACGTCAAGCAGGTTCAGGCGCCGCAGATCATCCGGTGACATCAAGCCCCTCCCAAGGTTTGTTGGCCCAGCAGGTTCTGTTCGCGCAATTCAAGGTTGTATGCGATTGTCGACAATCGGCAAGGAGAAAATTGCAGAATTCCGGCGTTCTGCGAAATTTTGCTGCCCGGGGGTGCCCGCGGGCCGGACAGGCGGACCGGACCGTCGGATCAGATGGCGCGGTCGAACTTGGTCGCCAGATGCACCAGCGTCTCGGTGTCGCGCACGCCGTCCACGGCGGCGATGCGCTCGATCACGCCGTCCAGCGCCTCGGTCGTGTCGGCGGCGATCTGCAGGATCAGGTCGCAGCGCCCGGACGTGGTGTGCACGATCTCGACCTCGGGTATGGCCTTGAGCCGGGTCGCCACGGGCCCCGTGGTGCGGGCGTCCACCTGCATCAGGACGGTCGCGCGGACACGGCGGACGGTCGCGGTATCGCCCAGCTTGATGGTGTAGCCCGCGATGGTGCCGTTCGCCTCCATCCGTTCGAGCCGGGCCTGCACGGTGGACCGGGCGACCTTGAACCGGCGCGCGAGGCGCGAGGTCGAGGTGCTCGAATCCGTTGCGAGCGCCGACAGGATTTTCTGGTCGAGGTCATCCATCGGTTTGACCGGCTGCTTCGTGAAATTGTAGGGCTGACTGCACGATTTGCCTCTTTCTGTCGGCGAGTTTACCGCCGATATGGGGCCATACACAACCGGGTCCGCGAGGCGTCGAGCAGACGGGTCCACATGACGCAAACCTGCGTAAGCGGCTCCCATCCCGGGGGCCTTTTGTTTCCCGGGGCAAGAGGTGGCTGCGCCTTGTTGGCAGATGAAAGGGCACGCCGATGGGGCTTTCCAAGACGATCTGGGCGAAACCGTCCGAGTTTCTTCGTGCCTGGCGCCCCGAGCGTCCGGTGCTGTTCTTCTCGCCCGCGATCCTGCAGGCGACCGCACGCCGGTTCGTGGACGGGTTTCCGGGCCTTGTCACCTACGCGGTGAAGTCGAACCCCGACGAGGTGGTGCTGGAGAACCTGGTTGCTGCCGGGATCACCGGGTTTGACGTGGCCTCGCCCGCGGAAATCGAGACGATCGCGCGGATCGCGCCCTCGGCCGCGATGCACTACAACAATCCGGTGCGGACGCGCGAGGAGATCGCGGTGGCGGTTGCCCACCGTGTCGCATCGTACTCGGTGGACAGCCACACGGAACTGGCCAAGCTGATCGAGATGGTGCCGGCGGACGGCACCGAGATCACCGTGCGCTTCAAGCTGCCGGTTCAGGGCGCGGCCTACAACTTTGGCGCGAAGTTCGGCGCGACCGCAGACAAGGCGGCGGTGCTGCTGCGGGAAGTGGCCGAGGCCGGGTTCATCCCGTCCTTGACGTTCCACCCCGGCACCCAGTGCGCCGATCCGATGGCGTGGGATGCCTACATCCGCACGGCGGCCGAGATCGGCCGGACTGCGGGCGTGCGCGTCGTGCGGCTGAACGTGGGCGGCGGGTTCCCGTCGCACCGCCAGGCGGGCGAGCTGCCGCAGCTGGAGGCGACGTTCGCGCTGATCGACCGGGTGACGGGCGAGGCGTTCGGCGACGACCGCCCGGCGCTGGTGTGCGAACCGGGCCGCGGCATGGTGGCCGAAAGCTACACCATCGCGGCGCGGGTGAAGGCGATCCGTGACGGCGAGCATGTGTTCCTGAACGACGGTGTCTATGGCGCGTTCTCGGAATTCCCGCTGGTGGGGGGGATGGACCGCGTGCAGGTCCTGTCGCCCGAGGGCGCCTGGCGCCGCGGGGATGCCGTCGGCCGGATCGTCTTCGGCCCGACCTGCGACAGCGTGGACCGGCTGCCGGGCGACGTGATGCTGCCGGGCGACATGGCCGAGGGCGATTATGTCCTGTTCCACGGGATCGGCGCCTACTCGGTGGCCACCGCGACCCGCTTCAACGGGTTCGGCGACCTGCAGCTGGAGACGGTCTACGCCTTTGCGGCGTGACCCGTGACGGGCGGGCGGGGGCTCTGCCCCCGCACCCCCGAGGTACTTGGGCAAGGATGAAGATCGGGCGGTCACAGGACAGTGGCCGCCCTTTTCCTTGGTCTCGCCCTCTGGACACGGGGCGTCCGGCGGCTACCGTGAGGGGTCCGCGCGAGAAGGAGCCCGCCCATGGAAAAGTTCGGTCGCAGCCAGCCCGTCAAGCGGGTCGAGGATATCCGGTTCCTGACCGGCAAGGGCCGCTATGTGGACGACATCGCGCCTGTGGGGTCCTTGCGGGCGGTGTTCCTGCGGTCGCCCGTGGCGCATGCGGACATCCGGTTGATCGACGTGACGGCGGCGCGGGCGGCGCCGGGGGTGCATGCGGTGCTGACGGTGGAGGATCTGGACGCCGCGGGGCTGGCCCGGTCGATGGACACGACCGTGGTCACCAACCTCGACGGAACCAAGGGGGCGGACCCCGAGCGCCCGTTCCTGGCGCGCGGCCGGGTGCGCTTCGTGGGCGAGGCGGTGGCCTGCGTGGTGGCCGATACCGTGGCCCAGGCGCGCGATGCGGCCGAACTGATCGAGGTGGAGTATGCCGATCTGCCCGTGGTCGTGGACCCGGTGCCGGGCGGTCCCGCGATCCATGCCGAGGCGCCAGGGAACCTGGCGTTCGACTGGGGCCAGGGCGACCGCGCGGGCGTCGAGGCCGCGATTGCCAGGGCGGCACATGTGGTGACGCTGCGCGTGGTGGACAACCGGATCATCGTGGCGTCGATGGAACCGCGCGGCGCCTGGGCCGAATGGACCGACGGGCGGCTGCACCTGTGCGTGAACGGGCAGGGCGTCTGGGGGCCGAAATCGGCGCTGGCGCGCGTCTACGGGCTGGAAGCGGCCCAGGTGCGGGTGACGAACCCCGATGTGGGCGGCGGCTTCGGGATGAAGGGGATGACCTATCCCGAATACTACGTCCTGCCGCAGGCCGCGCGGCTGACCGGGCGCCCCGTGCACTGGATGTCCGACCGGACCGAGGCGATGCTGACCGACAACGCGGGGCGTGACCTTGTGTCCGACTGTACGCTGGCCTTCGATGCCGACCACCGGATCACCGCCTACAAGGTGGAATCGGTCTGCAACCTGGGCGCCTACAACAGCGAATACGCCCAGCCGATCCAGACGGAACTGTTCGCCAAGGTCCTGATGGGCACCTATGAGGTGCAGACGGTGTGGCTCGGCGTGAAGGGCGTGTTCACCAACACCACGCAGGTGGACGCCTATCGCGGGGCGGGTCGGCCCGAGGCGATCTTTGCGCTCGAGCGGACGGTGGAACATGCGGCCCACACGCTGGGCCTGGACCCGTGGGCGTTGCGGCGGAAGAACTTCATCCCGTCGGCGAAGTTCCCCTATCGGTCTGCGACCGGGGAGCTTTACGACGTGGGCGATTTCCACAAGGTCTTGGCCCGCGCCGAAGGGCTGGCGGATCGCGGGGGCTTCGCCGCGCGCCGTGCGGCGTCGGCCGCGCAGGGGCGGCTGCGCGGGATGGGCCTGTGCTACTACATCGAATCGATCCTCGGCGACCCGTCCGAAGGGGCGACGGTGGAGTTCTGCGACGACGGGACGGTGAACCTGTACGTCGGCACCCAGTCGAACGGGCAGGGGCACGAGACGGTCTATGCCCGCTTCCTGGCCGACCAGACCGGTATCCCGATGGAGGCGATCCGCGTCGTGCAGGGCGACAGCGACCGCATCGCCAGGGGCGGCGGCACGGGCGGGTCGCGGTCGGTCACCACGCAGTCGAACGCGACGCTCGCGGCGGTATCGAAGATCGTCACCAGCTATGCGCCGTTCCTGGCGGCCGAGTTCGGCGTGGCCGAGGCGGATCTGTCCTTCGATGACGAGCGGTTCCGGCTGAAGGGCCGGAACGAGGCGCCGACGGTGATGGAAGCGGCGGCACTGGCCCGGACCCGGGGCCGCGCGGACCTGCTGCGGATCGAGGCGCGGGCCAAGCTGCCCGGCCGCAGCTACCCCAACGGGGCGCATGTGGCGGAGGTCGAGATCGACCCCGAGACGGGCGTCATGCGGCTGGACCGCTATACGGTGGTCGATGACTTCGGCAACCTCATCAACCCGATGCTGGCCGAGGGGCAGGTGCATGGCGGGGTCGCGCAGGGCGTCGGTCAGGCGGTGACCGAGCAGGTGGTGCACGACCGCGAGAGCGGGCAGCTCCTCACGGCGTCGTTCATGGATTATGCACTGCCGCGGGCGGATGATCTGCCCATGATCGCCTTCGACACCGTCCCGGTCCCTTCCACCGCCAATCCCATGGGTATGAAGGGCTGTGGCGAGGCCGGGACGGTCGGCGCGCTGGCGGCGGTCGCCAACGCGGTGGCGGATGCGGTGCGGGTGCGGGGGGTTTCCCATGTGGACATGCCGTTTACACCCCTGCGCCTGTGGGCGGCCCTGAACGATGTCCGGATGGCGGCCGAGTAGGCTTCTTCGCCTCTACGCGCGGGCGCGGGCGTTCGTCACGCCCCGCCCGACGATCCGCACCACCGGCGAACCGATGGCGGCACCTGCGCGGGTGCGGGTGCCGGTCGATCATGTGGTGGTGCTGGACGGCACGATGTCCTCCCTCGCCCCGGGGCGCGAGACGAACGCAGGCCTGACCTGGCGCCTCGTGGCCGAGGTCGCGGGGCCTGCGCGGATGAGCCTGCGGTACGAAAGCGGGGTCCAGTGGGACGGCTGGCGCAATACCCGCGACGTGATCGAGGGGCGGGGGGTCAACCGCCAGATCCGGCGCAGCTACGGCTTCATCGCGTCGCGCTGGCGGCCGGGGGACCGGATCTGGCTCTTCGGCTATTCCCGCGGCGGCTATGCGGTGCGCTCGCTTGCGGGCGTGATCGCGCGGCTGGGCCTTCTGCGGGCGGATTGTGCCACGGAACGGAACATCCGCACCCTGTACCGCCACTACCAGACCGACCCCGCCAGTCCCGCCGCGCGGGCCTTTGCGGCGGCGCACTGCCACCCGCGGGTGGAAATCGAGATGCTGGGGGTGTGGGACACCGTCGCGGCGCTGGGGTTCCGGGCGCCCATCCTGTGGCGCTGGGCCGAGGCGCCGCACCGCTTCCATGACGCCCGCCTGTCGCCCATCGTGAAGCGGGGGTACCAGGCGCTGGCGCTGGACGAGACGCGCGAGGTCTTTGCCCCCGTCCTGTGGGAGACGCCGGGCGACCACCCCGGCCATGTGGAGCAGGTCTGGTTCCGGGGCACCCATGGCGATGTGGGCGGCCAGTTGCAGGGCTTCGCGCCCGCCCGGCCCCTGTCGAACATCCCGCTCGTCTGGATGCTGGACAAGGCCGCCGCCGCGGGTCTGCCCCTGCCCGCGGGCTGGCGGGACCGGTACCCGACCGACCCCTTCGCGCCCTCGGCGGGCACGTTCCGGGGCTTCGGCAAGCTGTTCCTGCTGCGCCGCCGCCGGGCGGTGGGGCGGGACCCGTCGGAGCGGCTGCACCCCTCGGCCGCCGAATGGAAGGCCGCCCGGGGCGTCCGGGCCCGCCTCGCCCTGGCGGAATGAGTGGGTTTGTGCACATGTGCACAAATGGTCAAGCCATTGATCCACAAAAATAACCGGTGTGCACGTTCAGGTCTGGTCAACCTTCCCTGACGAAATCTTCCGCACCGCGCGTTGCCCCCATCACCCTTGCTGAAATACCCCGGGGTGCGGGGCAGAGCCCCGCTCCGCCCTCCCCACCGTCGCCTCGAGCCTTGGGTAGCGCCACCCGAGCGTGATCCCCCGGAGCGCGTTCAGCACCATGAGCGCGGCCCACAGTCCGTGCGCGCCCAGCACCGCGGGCAGCACCGCCACGGCCACGGCGAACACCGCCACGGACTGCACCATCGCGTTGCGCATCGCCCGCGTCCAGGTCGCGCCGATGTAGATGCCGTCGAACATCCAGGATGCGATGCCGATCACCGGCCCGGCCACCACCCAGGGCAGGAACGCGCGCGCCTGCGCACGGACGTCCGTCGCGGTGGCCATCAGGTCGATCACCCGTGGACCCGCTGCCCAGAACACCACCGCCAGCGCCACCGCCCCCGCCACGCCCGACTGCGACGCCACGACCGCCGCGCGCCGCACGCCCGCCCGGTGACCGGCGCCGACCGCGGTGCCCACCATCGCCTCGGCCGCGAAGGCGAAGCCGTCGAGCGCGTAAGCCGTGATTTCCAGGAACTGCAACAGCACCTGATTGGCGGCGAGCGTCACGCCGCCCTTGCCCGCCGACAGGAACAGGAAGGCGACGAAGCACCCTTGCAGCAGGACCGACCGCACCATGATGTCGGTATTGACCGCCACCATCCGCGACAGCCGCGCCCGGTCGAACACGCGGGCGGCGGTGCGCCAGGCCGCCCCGGCAAAGGCCTCGCGGCAGAGCCACAGCCCCAGCGCCAGCCCCGACCATTCGGCGATCAGCGTGGCCACCGCCACGCCGGGCACGCCCCAGCCAAGGCCTAGCACGTACCACAGGTCGAGCCCGACATTCAGCCCGTTCATCCAGACCTGCAGCACCAGCACCGCGCGGGTCCGTTCGGCCGCGATCAGCCAGCCGGTGACTGCGAACAGCGCGATGGTGGCGGGCGCGCCCCAGATGCGGATGGCGAGGTACTGGCGGGCGAGACCCTCGACCTGTTCCGACGCGGGCGCGACCAGAAACGCGCCTGCGAACAGGGCCGACTGCGCGGCCACGAACACCACGCCGGCCGCGCCCGCGATCAGCAGCGCGCGGGACAGGATCGCCGCGACCTCATCCCGGTCGCCCGCGCCGCGGGCCTGGGCGGCCAGCCCCGTGGTGCCCATCCGCAGGAAGCCGAACACCCAGTAGAGCGACGCCAGGATGATCGCCCCGATGCCGACCGCGCCGATGGGGGCGGCCTGTCCCATCTGGCCGACCACGGCGGTGTCCACCAGTCCCAGCAGGGGCACGGTGGCGTTCGACAACACGATCGGCAGCGCGATCTTCAGGACGCGGGCGTGTGTGACCGGGTCGGGGGCCGCCACCGCGCTCATTCCGCGGGTGGCTCGCGGGACGGCATCAGGAAATGCCCCGTCGCCTGGGCAAAGGGCCGGGCGCGGTTGTCCTGCCAGGCCTCCACATGCACGGACGCATAGCGCCGCCCCGACCGGTTCACCCGCGCGCGGGCATAGGCGTCGCGCGGCAGGCCGGCGCGCAGGTAGTCCACGGTGAAGTCGATGGTGCGGGGCAGGCGGGGCATCGTCGCGGGGGTCAGCGCGGAGGCGTCGAGGGTGCCGCTCTCGATATCCTCCCACAGCATCTGGAAGGACAGGTCGATGATCGCTGCGACCTCCATGAAGGCCGCAGTGGCCCCGCCGTGCAGCGCGGGCAGCATCGGGTTGCCGATCAGGTCGTCGCGGAAGGGCAGGATCGCGGTGATCTCGTCCCCCCGGCGGTCGAAGGCGATGCCGAGGAAGGCGATGTAGGGCACCGCGTCCACCAGCGCGCGCAGGGCCGCGTCGCGGCGGCCCTTGACGATGTGGACGGGTTCGGGGCGCTTCATGGTTTGCCCGGCTTTTCGGGGGGCCGTTCCAGCGTGAAGGCGCCGGTCGCCGCGGCGACCGGGCGGGTGTCGTCGTCATCGGTCGCGGTGGCGCGCACGAAGGCCACGTTGCGGGTGGCGTGGTAGACATGCGCGGTCGCCCGGATCGTCTGGCCGGGCGTCGCGGGGCGCATGTAGTCGATCCGCAGGTCGAGCGTCGCGGTGGCGATGGCCCCGGTCCCGGCGGTCAGCACGGCGGTGCCCGCGCAGGTGTCCATCAGCGCGCTGACCGCCCCGCCGTGGATGACGCCGGTCACCGGGTCGCCCACCAGCCGCGCGTCCCAGTCCATGTGGATGTCGGCCCGGCCTTCGGCGACCGCGACCAGCCGCATCCCCAGCGCGCGGGAATGGGGCAGGGCGTCGAGGAAGCGGCGGGCGGCGTCGAGCGTGATCTCGGGCATCGGGGGGCCTTTCGTGCCGTGCGGGCATTTCTCGGGCTGGCGGGGCCAAGTGCAAGCGCAATCTTGACCGGGGCGGCGTTGCCCTTGGGCGGGTGCCGGGCTTAGGCTGGCGCGAGGGAGGAGCCCTGCGATGACCACGCGTCTGTCGTTCAAGGAGATGTGCGCCCGGTTCGAGGTGACGCCGCGCACCCTGCGCTACTACGAGTACATCGAGCTTCTGGCGCCCGAGAAGGACGGTCGCGCCCGCTGGTATGGCGCGCGCGAGGTGGCGCGGATGACGCTGATCCTGCGCGGGCGGCGGTTCGGGTTCAGTCTGGAGGAGATCCGCCAGTGGCTTCTGATCTACGAGACGCAGGGCACGGAGGCGCAGAATCGCGCGCTGGTGGCGCTGGCGGACCGGCAGCTGGTGGCGCTGCGCGAGGAACGCGCGCGGCTGGACGAGACGATCGCGGACCTGGCGCGGCTGCGCGACGGGGTGGCGGGATCCCATCCGGGGGAGGGGCCGGGCGGCGGGCAGGGTTAACGCGTTTCCGGATGCGCGTGACGCAACGGCGCGGGGCATGGTGACGTCGCGTCACGGTCAACATTCCGTAACAGTCGCTTGTAAGCTTCGTGGCGCGGGGGCACCTGACCGGCTTCGATCCGCAAAGGTGTGCCATGACGACCGTGAACAGTGACTTTGAGATGACCATCCGCCAGATGTGCCAGGCGTTCGGCGTGACCGCGCGCGCGCTGCGCTTCTACGAGAGCCGCGAGATGCTGTCGCCGCGCCGCGACGGCCAGCGCCGGTTCTACGGGGCGCGCGACCGGGCCCGGCTGACGCTGATCCTGCGGGGCAAGCGGTACGGGCTGGCGCTGGAGGATATCCGGCGGCTTCTGGACCTGTACTCGCCCGCCGACCGGGGCCTGCGCCAGTTGCAGGCCGCGCGCGAGGTGGCCGTGGTGCGGCTGGATGCGCTGGTGGCCGAACGGGCCGAGATCGAGGCGAAGATCGCCGAACTGCGCGCCCTGATCGCCCAGGGCGACCAGTGGATTGCCGAGGCGGCAGAGGCCGCGTGACGACCGCGGCCAGGGCGCCGCGAAAGGGAGGGAGAGATGCCTGCATACCGTGGTCCCGTGGCCGACATGCAGTTCGTGCTGCACGACGTCCTGAAGGTGACGGGGGCCGGCATCCCCGGGTATGACGGGCTGGACCCGTCGCTGACCGAGGCGATCCTGACCGAGGCGGCGAAGCTGGCCAGTGACGTGCTGGCACCCGTGAACGCCGCGGGCGACCGCCAGGGCTGCCGGCTGGAGAACGGGGTGGTGCGGACGCCGGACGGCTATCGCGCCGCCTTCGACGCGATCAAGGCGGGCGGCTGGAACGGGCTGGACCTGCCCGAGGCGTTCGGCGGGCAGGACCTGCCCTATCTGATGGGCACGGCGGTCGGCGAGATGTTCGTGTCGGCGAACATGGCGCTCAACATGTATCAGGGCCTGACGCACGGGGCGATCAGCGCGATCCTGGCGCACGGGTCGGACGCGCAGAAGGCGACCTATCTGCCGAAGATGGTCAGTCTGGACTGGACCGGCACGATGAACCTGACCGAGCCGCATTGCGGCACGGACCTGGGGCTGATGCGCACCAAGGCCGAACCGCAGGGCGATGGCAGTTACCGCATCACCGGGCAGAAGATCTTCATCTCGGCCGGCGAGCACGACATGGCCGCGAACATCATCCACCTGGTGCTGGCCAAGGCGCCGGGCGGGGGCGAGGGGACCAAGGGCATCTCGCTCTTCATCGTGCCGAAGTTCCTCGTGCGCGAGGACGGCAGCCTTGGTGCCCGCAACGCGGTCTCCTGCGGGAAGATCGAGGAGAAGATGGGCATCCACGGCAACGCCACCTGCGTGATGAACTATGACGGGGCGACCGGGTTCCTGATCGGCGATCTCCACAAGGGGATGCGCGCGATGTTCACCATGATGAACGAGGCGCGGCTGGGCGTCGGCCTGCAAGGGTACGCCCAGGCCGAAGCCGCCTACCGGAACGCGGTCGCCTATGCCCGCGACCGGCTGCAGGGGCGCGACGTGACGGGCGCGAAGAACCCGGGCGGCCCGGCCGACCCGATCATCGTGCACCCCGACATCCGGCGGTCGCTGATGGACCAGAAGAGCTTTGTGGAAGGCGCGCGCGCCTTCACCTTCTGGGGCGCTTCCCTGATCGACGCGAGCCACCGCGGCGGCGACGCCAAGGCCGAGGCGATGATCTCGCTCCTCACCCCGGTCATCAAGGGCTTCCTGACCGACCGCGGCTTCGACATGTGCGTGGCAGCGCAGCAGGTCTATGGCGGGCACGGCTACATCGAGGAATGGGGGATGAGCCAGTTCGCCCGCGATGCCCGGATCGCCATGATCTACGAAGGCGCGAACGGCGTGCAGGCGCTGGACCTGGTGGGCCGCAAGCTGGGCGCGGATGGCGGGAAGGCGATCATGGCCTTCTTCGACGAGGTGAAGGGCACGATCCGCGCGCACGAGGGCGACGAGCGGCTGAAGGCCGCGATCCTCGACCCGCTGAAATCCGCGTCCAAGGACCTGCAGGCGGCGGCGATGGTGTTCCTGCAGCAGGGCGCGAAGAACCCCAATGCCGCGCTGGCGGGATCGAGCGATTTCCTGCACCTGATGGGGCATGTCGCCCTCGGCCTGATGTGGGCGCGCATGGCGGCGGCGGCGCAGGGTGCGCTCGATGCGGGCACCGGCGACGTCGAATTCTGCAAGACGAAGCTTGCGACCGCGCGCTACTACATGGCGCGCCAGCTGCCCGCGACCCGGATGCACCTGGCGCGGATCGAAAGCGGGGCCGAGCCCGTGATGGCGCTGGAGGCGGCGCGCTTCTGAGGTCGGCCGGCAGGGGAGGGGCGCGATGCAGCGCGGATGGCGCGAGGAACCGGCGGCCGCAGGCGGCTGCCAGTGCGGCGCGGTGCGCTACCGCGTCGCGGCCGGACCGGCGAAGTCGGTCGTTTGCCATTGCCGGATGTGCCAGCGCGCGACGGGCGGGGTCTTTGCGCCCCTGATGGAGGTGCCGCGCGCCCGCGTGACCTGGGATGGCACGCCCGCCGAATGGGCGTCCTCCGATGTCGCCACCCGGGGCTTCTGTGCCCGGTGCGGCACGCCCCTTTACTACCGGTCGGACGACACGGTGGAACTGATGGCGGGCACGCTCGCGCCGCCCTTCGCCTTCCGCCCGTTCGAGCAGATCGCGGTGGAAAGCCGCCACGGCTGGCTCGATGGGCTGGACGCGCTGCCCCGGATCGCGACGCCCGCGGGCTATGCCGTGCGGTCGAACCAGGCGCCCGAGACGCCGGTCGGGGGGGCGGCATGACCCCCGGCCGCCGCCTGACCCGCCGCTTCCCGGCGGCGATGACCGAGGCGGGCTATCGCCGCCTGAAACGCTTCGCCGCCGAGAACGGGCTGGAGGAGGGCGAGGCGCTGTCGTTCCTGT
>DBBA01000300.1 GCA_002291955.1 Rhodobacteraceae bacterium UBA996
TGTGGCCGGGCGGGGGGCGGCCGGGAGGCGTGCCGGGGAGTTTGCCGGGAAACTCTCGGGGAGGTTTGCCGGGGGGGTGTCGTCCGGGAGCGTGTCCGCCGGGCCGTGGTCCGGCCTTGACCGCGGCAGCAGGGCAGGACCGGCCGATCAGGCTGGCCTGCGCATGTGCGCCTGTCGTGCGGGCCGGGCGCGGGGCGCGGGCCGTCCGCGGGACGCGGGCCGGATACCCCGTGAACCGGCACGGGACGGACGCCGTCGCGCGGGGCGCGGAGCCGCCTGCATGGCGCATGGCGGGGCCTGCGGCGGCGCGATCACGCGCGCCAAAGCGGACGCGCGCGGGATGCCTGGCCCCGACGGCCCCATCGCCCGCCAGCCGAAATCCGGCCCGCGGTCGGGCTGCGGCCCGTCGCGGTCAGCGGGTCACGTCGATCCGCGGCGGGCTGCGTTCCTCGCTCATGCGGCGGGCGTCGTCGAACCCTTCGTCCGCGGGTTCGCGCACACGCTCGCGCGACTCGGCCCGGTCGGCGGCGCGATCGGGGACGCGTTCGGCGGTGGTCCGTTCGGCGGCGGTCCGTTCACCGGGGCGGTCCACCGGACGCTCGGCCGCGCGGTCGGCCGTGCGGTCAAGGGCACGGGGGTCGTCCTCGGCGGTGACGCGGGCGTCGCCCGGGACCTCGGGCGTCTCGACCGCGTCGGACGGCCGGGCGCGGAGATCGCGCGGCTTTTCGGGCGGCGCGGGCGGGGTGTCGGGCGCGTCGGGCGGGACGCGCATCGCATCCTCGCGCAGCTTTTCGAGCACCGCGATCTCGAACGCGGGTTGCGGTCCTGCGATGGCCTCGGCCTGACGGACGGACGCGCCGGCGGCAAGGCGGATCACGCGCGCCTCGTCCCGCGCGGACTGGCGCCCGGAGTTGCTGCCCGCGTCGGTGTCCGGATCCCGGGTGCGCCCGGCACCACCCGGCGCAACCGCGGCGCCGACGGCCTGCACACCCTCGACCCGGTCGGGCGCAGGCGGCGGAAGATTAACGATGGATTGACCCGGCATGGGCAATCCGATGGCTGACAGGATCATGTCCCAACCCCACACGATAGCGATGCCCCACGCGAGGACACTACCGCAGAGACATTAACGCAGGGCTAATGCCCGCGGGCCTGCCGGTCACCCATGCCCGCGCCGGATCTGGCGGGGTGCGCGCGCGGCGTGCCGACCCGCGCCTGCCCCGCTGCCGATGTGCAGAACCCGACCCGTGCGGTCAGCGCGAGGTCTCGGTCAGGCGGCGGCGGACGTAGCCGTCGACCTCGCCGATCATCTGTTCCATGTGAGGATCGTCGAAGAAATGGCCTGCGCCATCGACCTCGACATGGGTGATGGTGATGCCGCGCTGTTCGTGCAGCTTGCCCACCAGCATCCGCGTGTCCTTGGGCGGCGCCACACGGTCGGCGGTGCCGTTGATGATCAGCCCCGAGGACGGGCATGGTGCGAGGAACGAGAAGTCGTACATGTTGGCGGGCGGCGCGACCGAGACGAAGCCGGTGATCTCGGGCCGGCGCATCAGAAGCTGCATGCCGATCCAGGCGCCGAAGGAGAAGCCCGCGACCCAGCAGTGCTTGGCGTTCTGGTTCATCGACTGCAGGTAGTCGAGCGCGGATGCCGCATCGGACAGTTCGCCGATGCCCTGGTCGTATTCGCCCTGGCTGCGGCCGACGCCCCGGAAGTTGAAGCGCAGGACCGTGAAGCCCATGTTGTGGAAGGCGTAGTGCAGGTTGTAGACGACGCGGTTGTTCATTGTGCCGCCGAACTGCGGATGCGGGTGCAGTACGATGGCGATCGGTGCGTCCTTGTCCTTCTGCGGGTGATAGCGTCCCTCGAGCCGCCCTTCGGGCCCGGGGAAGATGACTTCGGGCATGCCTGTCCCACTCTCCCACGTCCGTCGTGACCGACCGGACCGCGTCGCCCGGGGTTCCGGTTGACGCCACGGGGGCCACGCCTTAGAACGGTTCTAAACCACGATCGCGTGGTGCCGTCCGTCGTCGGGACTTATGGTCCGGTCACGGCAGCGTCAATGGGCGTGTCGCGCCCGCCGGGGGGAGCGCGCGATGAAACTGTCGACCAAGGGACGTTACGCGATGGTGGCGCTGGCCGATCTGGCGTCGCATCCCGAGGGCGAGCGGGTGTCGCTGGCGGAACTGTCGAAACGGCAGGACATCAGCCTGCCCTATCTGGAACAGCTGTTCGTGCGGCTGCGGCGGGCGGGGCTGGTCGAATCGGTGCGCGGTCCCGGGGGCGGGTACCGGCTGGGGCGGCCGGCGTCGGAGATCCGGGTGTCGGACGTGCTGGAGGCGGTCGAGGAGACGGTGAGTGCGCTGCACACCGGGGCGGGCGCGTCGGGCGCGGTGTCGGGGACGCGCGCGCAGTCGCTGACCAACCGCCTGTGGGAGGGGCTGTCGGCGCATGTGTATGTGTACCTGCACCAGACGCGCCTGTCGGATGTGGTGAAGAACGAGCTGACCCCCTGCCCTGCGGTGCCTGCGCTGTTCCAGGTGGTGGACGAGTGAGGCCGTCGGGTCCAGCGGACGCGCCTGCGGCGCGACGCCTGTTGTGGCCCGCGGGCGGACCCGCGGGCACGTGCTCCGCAGGGAGGTATTTGAGCAAGGGTGAAGGGGCATGAGCGGGCGCGTGTACCTCGACTGGAACGCGACGGCGCCGCTTCGGCCCGAGGCGCGGGCGGCGATGGTCGCGGCGCTGGATGTCGTCGGCAATCCGTCGTCCGTCCATGCCGAGGGGCGGGCGGCGAAGGCGCTGGTGGAGCGGGCGCGGGCGCAGGTGGCGGCGCTGGTGGGATGCAGCCCCGACGAGGTGGTGTTCACCGCGGGCGCGACGGAAGGAGCGCAGGTTTTGGCAGGATTGCCGGGACCGCTGGTGGTGGACCCGACCGCCCATGACGCACTGTGGTCGCAACGGGCAGACCGGCCGGGTGCGGCGGGACCGGGGACCTTGGCGCTGGGGCTTGCGAATTCCGAGACCGGGATCATGGCTGTGCCGCCCTTGCGGGGGGCCGATGGCCGGTTCGACGTTGACGGCGTCGATTGCGACCGGTTGCTTCTGGACGTCACGCAGGCGGTCGGGCGTGTCCCTTTCGCCTTTTCCTGGTCCGGGGCGGACCTTGCCGTGCTGTCGGCGCACAAGCTGGGCGGGCCCAAGGGGGTTGGTGCGCTGATCGTGCGGGGCGGGCTGGACGTGGTGCCGCTGGCGCGTGGCGGCGGGCAGGAACTGGGCCGCCGCGCGGGGACCGAGAACGTGGTGGGCCTTGCCGGGTTCGGTGCGGCGGCGGACGCCGCGCTGCGGGACCTGAATGCCGGGGTCTGGGACGCGGTTGCCGGACTTAGAATTATTCTTGA
>DBBA01000026.1 GCA_002291955.1 Rhodobacteraceae bacterium UBA996
GCGATGGCGGCGGCGGCGATCACGAAGGAATAGCCGGTCTTGGCGGGCACCAGCGCCTCGCCCACGAAGATCGGCGCCTGCGGCAGGAATTCCGGCAGGCGGCGCGGCTCGGCGGTCCAGACCAGCTCGACCACGCCGATCAGGATCGAGGTGAGGCCGATCGTCACCATGAAGACCGAGACGGGATTGTCCTTGAGCAGCGGCCTGATCATCGTGCGCTCGATCACGCCGCCGATCAGCGCGGCGACGATCAGCGTCAGCGGCAGCGCCGCCCAGAAGGGCAGCTGGAAGCCGGCGGCGAAGCCGTAGAAGACGAAGGCGCCGATCATCATCATCTCGCCGATCGCCAGGTTGATCACGCGCGTGGCCTTGTAGATGACGACGAAGGCGACACCTGTCAGCGCCATCAGCGAACCCGTGCCAAGCCCCTCCAGGCTGGTATCCGCCAGGTCGATCCAGTCGAGTTGCGCCCAGCGATCCATGGTCAGGCGGCCTCCCGCGAGGCGCCGAGATAGGCACGGATCACCTCCTCGTCGGCGCGCACCTCGGCGGGCGTGCCGGCGGCGATCCGCCTGCCGAAATTCAGCACGCAGACATGGTCGGAGATATCCATCACCATGCCCATGTCGTGCTCCACCAGCAGCACGGTGACACCCCATTCGTCACGCACGTCGAGGATGGCGCGCGCCATGTCCTCGGTCTCCTCGCGGTTCATGCCGGCCACCGGTTCGTCCAGCATCAGGATGCGCGGGTTCGACATCATCGCGCGGCCGATCGCCACCATCTGCTGCTCGCCGCCCGACATGGTGCGCACCACCTGCCGCCGCCTTTCCCCCAGCTTCGGAAACAGCGCCATCACGCGGTCGAGGTTCCCTGCCTCCTCGTCCCGCGCGCGCGGCCCATAGGCGCCCAGTGCCAGGTTCTCCTCGACGGCCAGATCGCCGAACACGCCCCGCCCCTCGGGCACCAGCGCCACGCCCTGATCGACGATCCGGTGCGGCGCCATCCCGGCGATATCGCCACCATCCAGCAGAACCTCGCCCGCCACGCGCCCCTCGCAGATGCCCGCGACGGCCTTCAGCAGCGACGACTTGCCCGCCCCGTTCGCGCCCAGGATCACCACGATCTCGGCCCGGCCCACGCGGACGGATGCACCATCCAGCGCCCGGTGCTGGCCATAGGCGACCGACAGGGCCCGCACCTCAAGCATCGTCGTCCCCCAGATAGGCGCGGATCACCTCGCGGTCGGACAAGACCGCATCCGGCGTGCCCTCGGCGATCTTCCGGCCCGACGCCATGACCACGCAGCGGTCGCACAGGGACCGGATCGCGTCCATCACATGCTCGACCAGGATGATCGTCCGCCCCTCGTCGCGCAGCGACCGGATCAGCGCGATCCCCTCCTGCAACTCGGTCGGGTTCAGCCCGGCAAGCCATTCATCGAGCAGCAGCACCCGCGGGTCCGACGCCAGCACGCGCGCCAGTTCCACGCGCTTGGTGTCGATATAGGTCAGCTGCCCCACCCGCGACCGCGCCGCGCGGGCCATGCCGACCCGTTCCAGCATCCGCATCGCGTGGGCGTCGGCGTCCCACCCCCAGCGGCGGCGATGGCCGAACACCGCGCCTGCCTTGACGTTCTCCAAGACCGTCATCGACGGCAACAGCCGCACCAGCTGGAACGTGCGCGCCACGCCCAGCCGGGCGATGGCCTGCGCGGGCAGCCCGCCGATCGACTGGCCGCGCAGCACGATGTCGCCCCCGCTCGGCGCCAGCGCACCGGAAATCAGGTTCAGCGTGGTGGACTTGCCCGACCCGTTCGGCCCGATCAGGCCCATCACCTCGTGTTCGGCCACGTCAAAGTCGATCTCGTCCACCGCCGTCAGCCCGCCAAAACGCCGGGTGGCGCCGCGCAGCGACAGGACCGTTGCCGCAGTCGTCATGCGAAGGCCCCCCGCGCCCGCGCCCGCGCCCCGTCGATCAGCCCGACAAAGCCCTTGGGCAGCAGGAACACGATGACAAGGAACGCCAGCCCCATCACCAGCGTGGACTGGTTCGGGAACCACCGCGCCACCCATTCGGTCAGGAACGTGAACGGGATCACACCGACCAGCGGCCCCCACAGCCGCCCGGTGCCGCCCAGAAGCGCCATGATGACGACGGTGAAGGACAGGATCGGCGCGAACGCGAGCGCCGGTTCGATGTAGACATAGCGTGGCGCGATGATCGCCCCGGTGATGGATGCCACCGCCCCCGGCACCATGAACAGCATTACCTTGGCCCGCGCCGTGTCGATGCCGGAATGGCGCGCCACCTCCTCGTCATCGCCGATGATGCGCAGGGCAAAGCCCAGCCGCGACCGCCCGATCAGCCAGCCCCCCAGGAACACGAGCGCGGCCAGCCCCAGAAGCTGCCAGTAGATCTCGCGCTCGCCCAGATCGGTCAGCACATACAGGCCCCGCGTCCCCATCAGGTTCTGCGCCCAGGTGATGACCTGCCGGATGAACTCGGCCAGACCCAGCGTGAAGATCACGAAGTACACGCCCGACAGCCGCAGCGTCGCCAGCCCCACCAGCCCCGCCACCACCGCGCCGATCACCCCCGCGATGGGCAGGAGTAGCCAGTAGGGCAGATGGTCGATCCCCACCGCGGTGACATAGGTGCCAAGCCCAAAGAACGCGGCGGTGGCGAGTGAGATGTAGTGCGTCGGCCCCGAAAACAGCGCCCAGCTGGTCGCCAGCACGGCATACATCGCGATGGTGACGCCCAGCGTCAGGTAATAGGGTGTGCCGAAGAACGGCAGGCCCGCCGCCACGACCAGCACCACCAGCGCCAGCCCCAGATCGCGCCATTCGGTCGCGGTCATGTCGTCCTCCGCCCGAACAGGCCCTGCGGGCGGAACAAGAGGATCAGCACGAACAGCAGATACGCCGCCGCCAGCGTCAGGCCGGGGTCGATCAACACGGCGACGAACGTCTCCAGAAGGCCCAGAAGCAGCGCCGCCACGATGGTGCCGCGCACGTCACCCACGCCGCCCATGATGACGATGACCAGCGCCTTGAGCGTGAAGATCACGCCGGTGGACGCATCCAGCGTCAGGAAGGTCGAGATCAGCGCGCCCCCCACCGCCGTGACCGCGCCACCCAGCGCAAAGGCCCGGGCCGACAGCCGCGGCACGTCGATCCCGACCAGCCGGGCGCTCGCCGGTGCCGTGGCAATCGCGCGGATCGCCAGCCCCGCGCGGCTGCGGTTCAGCCACAGGTACAGGGCGCCGCAGATCACCACCGCGGCCAGGAACGCGACGATCCGGTTCAGGCCATAGGGCTCGCCGAACAGCATCACCGGCACCGACAGGTAGGAATAGCTGAAATAGTCGCCCCCCATGACCGCCAGCATCAGCCCCACCGCCACAAAGCCCAGGCCAAAGGTCGTGAGGATCGCGTCCACCTCGAGCTGGCCACGGCTCTTGGCACGCCGCACCAGCGGGCGCAGGATGATCACGTAGATCAGCCAGTTCACGACATAGGCCACCGGGGCCACCAGGAAGATCGTCAGCAGCGGGCTCAGTTGCGCGGCCGTCCAGAACCAGAACGCGGCAAAGGCGCCCGCGACCAGGATCTCGCCATTGGCGAGGTTCATGATCCGGGCGACCCCGTATTGCAGGTTCAGCCCCATGGCGATCAGGGCATAGGTGCCGCCCAGCACCAGCCCCGTGATGACGATGTCCATTCCCGCTCCCTGGCCGTTCTGTTCCCGGCCGACCCCTGCCGCCCGGGAACCCGTCGCATCAGCCGCGCGTCACTGCCACGCGGGCTTGACCACCACATCCACCGCGCCCTCGCGCCCGGTGGACGCCACGCCCTTGAACACGCCACCCTGCCACTGGCCCACGGTCCAGAAGGCGGGGTTGTTGTTGTTCTCGTCGTAGTCGAGCGTGCCGATCACGGTCTCGAACGCGTTGTCCTTGATGTACTGCGCCACCGCCGCGCGGTCGGTGGTGCCCGCGCCCTCGATCGCCTGCTCCAGCACCTGGAACGTGGAATAGGTCATCGCCGACGCCCAGAAGTCGGGCTTCGCCCCCGTCACCGCCTCGTGCCGGGCGGCGTATTCCTGGAACGCCGCGCCATCGGCATGCACCCCGCCCACGCCCAGCACGCCCTCGGCCTGCGCGGCGAACCGGCCCGCATAGCCCGGGAACGACGTGCCGACCGCGGTGAAGAACGCACCGACCGCCAGGTTCTCGATCACCGCCTGCTCGGTCAGGGCAAAGGTGTCCGGCGGATAGGACCAGGCGACGAACGCATCGGGAGTCGCGGCCACGGCCCCCTTCATGATCGGCGACAGGTCCTGCGTGCCGAGCGGATAGGACGTCTCGTAGACGATCTCGAAGCCCGCGGCTTCCAGTTGCGGCCGCGCCGCCCCGGCCAGCTCGATCCCGAACGCGTCGGCGACGTTGACCATCGCCACCCGGTTGCCGATGTCGCCCCGGTCGCGCAGCCCGGTCAGCACCTCGACCACGCCGGTGGCGATGCCCTGCGCCCCGCCCAGCGAGAAGAACATGTTGGGGAACTGCGCCGACAGCTCGGCCACCTTGTCGGTCGTCGCGGTATGCGTGACCATCGGATAGCCGAACCGGTCAAAGATCGGCGCCGCGGCCAGGTTCAGCCCGGTGGAATAGGGCGCCAGGATGAAATCCACCTGGTCCTCGGTCGCAAGCCGCTGCACGGCCTTGATCGTCTCGCCGGGGTTGGTCTGGTCGTCGTATTCCACGATCTCGACGGGCCGCATCGTGCCGCCCACGTTGATCCCGCCGCGTGCGTTCACATCCGCCGCCCAGAGCTGGACGTTCGGCCAGAACGTGACCGCGCCACCACCGGCCAGCGGGCCGGTCTTGGGCCCGACCGCGCCGATCCGCAGCGCGTCCTGCGCCAGCGCCGGGGCCGCCGCCGCGGCAATCGCGACGGCCGCCGCCGCCAGATGCATCAGAGTGCGTCGTTTCATGGTCTCTCCTCCCTCTGGGTTGCGGGGCGTTCCGCCCCCGCGTCCGTCCCGGATCCCCCGCGCAGGGTGATCCAGTGCCGTTCCGTGAACTCGTGGATGGCGTCCTGCCCGCCGAAGCGCCCGTAGCCCGATGCCTTGACCCCGCCAAAGGGCATGGCCGGGTCGTCATAGACGGTCGATCCGTTCACATGCCCGATCCCGCAATCGACCTGCGCCACGAACGCCAGCCCCCGCGCGGCCTCGCGGCAGAACACCGACGCGACCAGCCCGAATGCCGTGTCGTTGGCGACCGACAGCGCCTCTTCCTCGTCGGCCACGCGCACCACGGCCGCCACCGGCCCGAACGCCTCGTCGGAATGGACGCGCATGCCCGCGTGCACATGGTCGAGCACGGTCGGCTGCAACACCGCACCGAAGTGCTCGCCCCCGGTGACCAGCACCGCGCCCCGCGTCACCGCATCCTCGATCAGCCCGATCAGCCGCATCACCGCTCCGGGGCCGACCAGCCGCCCCAGCGGACTGTCGCCGCCCTCGGGCGCGCGCAGGGCCCGCGCCCGGTCGGCCAGCCGCGCGACGAAGGCATCGGCGACGGCATCCACCACCACGATCCGCTCGGTGGACATGCAGACCTGGCCCTGGTTGACGAAGGCCCCATGCGCCGCCGCCGCCGCCGCCGCGTCGAGATCGGCGTCCTCCAGCACCACCAGCGTGCCTTTGCCGCTCAACTCCAGCAGACACGGCTTCAGGTGCCGCGCGGCCATCACCGCGATCTCGCGCCCCACCCGGGTGGACCCGGTGAAGTTCACCCGCCGCACCGCCCGGTGGGCGATCAGCGCCTCGACCACCTCGGCCGCATGCTCGGGCGCGTTCGTCAGGAAATTCAGCGCGCCTTCCGGCAGCCCCGCCGCCCGGATGCAGCCCGCGACCCATTCATGCGTCTTGGGGCACAGTTCCGACCCCTTCAGCACCACCGTGTTGCCGCAGGCGAGGGGGGCCGCCACCGCCCGCGTGGCCAGCGTGACCGACGCATTCCACGGCGCGATGGCCAGCACCACGCCCGCGGGCCTGCGCCCGACGCGATAGGTCAGCCCGGTCTCGGGGCCCGGCACCACCACCGCGTCCAGCGCGGGCGACAGGGCAAGCTCGGCCGCCTGCCGCAGCATTCCTTCCGCGATCTGCGCGTTGAAGCGGGTCCAGTCCGGCGCGGCCCCGGTCTCCTCGCGGGCGATCGCCACCGCCTCCTCGACCCGGTCGCGCAGGATGCCGGCCGCCCGGCGCAGGATGTCGGCCCGGTCACAGGGCGCGGTCGCCGACCACCCGGCAAAGCCCGCCGCCGCCGCATCGGCCGCGTCCTGCGCATCCTCGGTCCCGCCCGCCGCCGCGCGCGTCACGACCGCATCGGTCACCGGATCGCGCCGCTCGTACACGGCCTGCGACCGTGCCGCGCGCACATCCTCGCCGATGATCAGCCGCGATTCGAACACCCGTCCTCCCCTGCCGCCGCGCATGCCGGTTCGTTCCGGTCGTTCCGCGGCGCCGTGCCACAAATTTGTTGCGCAGGGCGCGAAGTAAATATCATTTTCGGGGAAAGGACTTCCATTCCGGGGGAAAGATGCCCGCCTCCCTGCCCGCGCCCCTGCCCGGCGCCATCGAACCGATCCGGGCCGAGGGGATCGACACCGGCCTGCACTCCCGCACCATCGGCCTTGCGGGGGGCCTCGGCGGCCCGTCCTGGCGCATCGTGCACCTGTCGCGCGGCACGGCCGAACTGACCGGCCCCGACGCCACCGTGCTGTCCGGCCCGGTCCTGGCGCTGCAACCCTGGTCGCCCGCGCACCGCCTGCGCATCCGCCCCGGCGCGACCGGCGTGCATGTCCTGATCGGCCCCGCCGCCCTGTCCGAGGCGATGGGCCGCCGCCCCGACCCCGCCGACCTGCGCCGCCTGGCCGAGGTGCGGTCGGTCCTGCCGCTCGCCGACCGGCCCGACGATGCCGCCCGCGTTGCCCGCGTGATGGCCGACCTGTCGGCCGAGGTCGCGGCCGCCCTGCCCGGCTGGCACGGCGTGGCCGAGGCGCTGATCCGCGTCCTCCTGATCCACCTCTGGCGCGGCGGCGCCGCCGACAGCGCACACCCCGTCCCCGCCCCGCCCGGGTCGTCCGTCTTTGCCCGCTTCCGTGGTCTGGTCGAGGCGCATGTGCGCGACCGCTGGACCGTGGCGCAATATGCCGATGCGCTGGGCGTCACGCCGGACCGGCTGACCGACATCTGCC
>DBBA01000119.1:0-20970 GCA_002291955.1 Rhodobacteraceae bacterium UBA996
GCGTCGGCCAGGTAGCTGTCGGCGGGGATCTGCCCCGCCAGCCGCAGGTCGGCCAGACGGCGCTGTGCCGCGTCGGGCGCATAGGGCCCGAGCGCAATCGCATACCACCCCGACCGGAGCTGGAAGCCGGCCACGTCGGGCAGGGTCGCGCCCCAGGCGCGGGCCCGCTCCTCGGCCTGCACGAGGGTCGGCAGCGCCTCGATCTGCACGAAACTCTGGGCCGCCGCGGGGCGCCCCACGCCCGCCAGCATCACCACCAGCCCGAGCACCAGCATTCCGAACCGCACCATGTCACACCCGTTCGCATCGCGTCGGGCCGGACCATAGGACAAGGTGCGGCGGGGCGCATCCCCCGCCGTTCCCCGGCCGATTGACCGCCCCCGGGGTGTTGCCTAGAGAGAACGCGCCCTGCGCAGGAGCCCCCGCATGTCCGTCCCGACCCCGCCCCGGAGCTTTCAGGAGGTGATCCTGCGGCTGCAGACCTACTGGGCCGCGCAGGGCTGCGCGGTGCTGCAACCCTACGACATGGAAGTGGGCGCGGGCACGTTCCACCCGGCCACCACGCTGCGCGCGCTGGGGTCGCGCCCCTGGGCCGCGGCCTATGTCCAGCCGTCGCGCCGCCCGACGGACGGACGCTATGGCGAGAACCCCAACCGCCTGCAGCACTACTACCAGTACCAGGTCATCATCAAACCCTCGCCCCCGGACCTGCAGGAACTGTACCTGGGTTCTCTGGCGGCCATCGGGCTGGACCCGGCGCTGCACGACATCCGGTTTGTCGAGGACGACTGGGAAAGCCCGACGCTGGGCGCCTGGGGCCTGGGGTGGGAGGTCTGGTGCGACGGGATGGAGGTCAGCCAGTTCACCTATTTCCAGCAGGTGGGCGGGCACGACTGCCGCCCGGTGTCGGGCGAGCTGACTTATGGGCTGGAACGGCTGGCGATGTATGTGCTGGGCGTGGACCATGTGATGGACATGCCGTTCAACGATCCGCAGGCGCCCATTCCCCTGACCTATGGCGACATCTTCCGCCAGACCGAGGAGGAATACAGCCGCCACAACTTCGAGGGCGCAGACACGGCCAAGCTCTTGGGCGACTTCGAGCGCGCCGAGGCCGAGTGCCAGCGCCTGCTGGCGGCGGACCCCGACCATGCGGCGTCGGGCAGGCGGATCGTCATGGTGCACCCAGCCTATGACCAGTGCATCAAGGCCAGCCACCTGTTCAACCTGCTCGATGCCCGCGGCGTGATCTCGGTCACCGAACGGCAGGCCTACATCGGCCGCGTGCGGGCGCTGGCCAAGGCCTGTGCGGATGCCTTTGTCACCACGCCCGCCGCTGGCGCGGCATGAACGGCCGCACCGTCGGGGTGATCCTGCTTGCCTGCGGCGCGGCGGCCGGCGGGGCGATGGCGTACCTGCAGCTCTTCGCCTTCTATGACCGGCCCGGCCCAGTGCCGATGACGCTGACGCGGAGCGACGGCGCGGTGGTCGAGGTGCCTGCGCAGGACATGGACACGATCGACAGCACCAGTTCGCCCATCCGGTTCCGCGCCTGCTACACCTCGCCCCTGACGGTCACGCAACTGGCCGACCTGTACGAACCCTTCCCCGACCCCGAACCGCTGGTCGCGCCGTTCTGGTTCCCGTGCTTCGACGCGCCCGCCATTGCGGGGCTGCTGGAATCGGGCGCGGCGACGGCGTTCCTGTCGGAAAAGAACATCCGCTACGGCGTGGACCGGGTGGTGGCCGTGGCCGACGATGGCCGCGCCTGGGCCTGGCACCAGCTGAACAACTGCGGGCGGGTCGCCTATGACGGCTCGCCCGTGGGCGAGGCCTGCCCGCCGCACCCGACTGCGCCCGGCGGCTAGGGGCGGCATGATGGACAAGACGCAAGGACTGTCGCCCCCTCCCCCCCTGGCCGAAACACCGCTGGTCCGGGCGCTGTTCCACCTGCAGGACCTGCCCGGTCCTGTCGGGCGCAGCTTCGGACGCAAGCTGCGCCGCCGCATGAAACGTCCGACGGCCGCCGCCTTTGCGGCGATGCTGCGGCGGCTCGGGCCGGACGATGTGTGCCTCGACCTTGGCGCCAATGTCGGCAAGGTGACGCGGGACCTGGCCGCGACCGGGGCGCGCGTCCATGCCGTCGAACCCGACCCGGACAATTTCGCGGCCCTGTCGGCGGCGGTCGGCCATCTGCCCAACGTCACGCTGCACCATGCCGCCGTCGGGGCGCGGTCGGGGCGGCTTCGGATGTTCCGGTCATCGTCCGAGGCGTTCATGCCGGGCAACCGGACCTCGCAGGGGGTGACCGGGCGGTTCCGGCCGGGCCAGTCCGATCACGGCACCGCCTTCGAGGTCGAGATGGTTGCGCTGGACGAACTGGTCGCGCGGGCCGGGGGGCGGGTCGCCCTGGTCAAGATGGACATCGAGGGCGGCGAGTTCGACATCCTCGCCGCGATGGAGGCCGGTCACCTGCGGGTCGACTGTGCTGCCATGTTCATCGAGACGCACGAACGCTACTATCCCGAGGTCTGGCCGCAGCTGCGGGCGATGCGTCACGCGCGGCGCGGGCGGACAGACCCGTTGATCTCGCTCTACTGGGGGTGAACCGGGCCAGTGGTGCCGAGCCCCGTTGAACTGCCCCGGGCAAGCGGCCTATGAGGGCGCGCCCGCCCGTGCCGCAAGGACGCCCCCATGCCCGATCTCCTGGTCGAACTCTTCTCCGAGGAAATCCCCGCGCGGATGCAGGCCCGCGCGGCCGATGACCTGAAGCGCCTGATGACCGACGGGCTGGTGGCGGCGGGGCTGACCTATGCGGGCGCGGTGGCCCATGCCACGCCGCGCAGGCTGGCGCTGCATGTCGAGGGGCTGACGGCGCATAGCCCGACCCTGCGCGAGGAGCGCAAGGGTCCGCGCACCGATGCCCCCGCAGCGGCGGTGGAGGGGTTCCTGCGGTCGACCGGCCTGACCCGCGACCAGCTGGTGGTGCGCGAGGCGGGCAAGTCGCAGGTCTATTTCGCCGTGGTCGAAAGACCCGGGCGCCCGGCAGCGGAGATCGTGGCCGAGGTGCTGGAGGCGACGGTGCGCGGTTTCCCCTGGCCGAAGTCGATGCGCTGGGGGTCGGGCAGCTTGCGCTGGGTCCGGCCGCTGCGCCGCATCCTGTGCCTGTTGTCGGACGAGGCGGGTGTTAGCGTCGTCCCCCTGACCATCGACGGGATCGTGGCGGGCGACGTGACTGAGGGGCACCGGTTCCTTGCCCCCCAGCCGTTCCGGGTGACCGGCTTCGCCGACTACACCGCCCGGCTCAAGCGCGCCCATGTGCTCCTCGATGCCGCGGAACGCGCGGCCCACATCTGGGCGGACGCCACCAGCGCGGCCTTTGCCCAAGGGCTGGAGGTGGTCGAGGACAGGGTCCTGCTGGCCGAGGTCGCGGGGCTGGTGGAATGGCCCGTGGTCCTGATGGGCGACATCGGGGCGGAATTCCTCGACCTGCCGCCCGAGGTGCTGCAGACGTCGATGCGCGAGCACCAGAAGTTCTTTTCCGTCCGCCACCCCCGCACCGGCCGGATCGAGAAGTTCGTGACGGTGGCCAACATGGAGACCGCCGATCAGGGCGCCACGATCCTGAAGGGCAACGGCAAGGTCCTGCGCGCCCGGCTGTCGGATGCCCGGTTCTTCTGGGAGAACGACCTGCGCGTGGCGAAGGCGGGGATGGAGGACTGGGCCACGGGGCTCGCGTCCGTCACCTTCCACGCCAAGCTCGGGAGCCAGGCCGAGCGGATCGACCGCATCGCGGCCCTGGCGCGCGAGATTGCTCCCGCGGTGGGCGCCGACCCCGACCTCGCCGAACGCGCCGCGCGGCTGACCAAGCTCGACCTGCGGTCGGCCATGGTGGGCGAGTTCCCCGAACTGCAAGGCGTGATGGGGCGCTACTATGCGCTTGCCGCAGGCGAGGACGCACAGGTGGCCGACGCCGCCCGCGACCACTATTCGCCCCTCGGGCCCACCGACACCGTGCCGACAGCGCCCGTCAGCGTGGCAGTGGCGCTGGCCGACAAGATCGACACGCTGACCGGGTTCTGGGCCATCGACGAGAAACCCACGGGGTCGAAGGACCCCTTCGCCCTGCGCCGCGCAGCGTTGGGGGTGATCCGGCTGGTGCTGGGGAATGGGGTAAGGGTGGGGTTGAATTCAGTTATCAAGGGGCAATCGGCCGAGATCGCGAGGCAAGAAGATACACGGAAGCTTCAAGCGGCACTCACCAAGGAGAGCGATGCGGTTCAAACCGTCGCGACCTTGACCGGCACCGAAGTGCACCTCGTTGAAGACGCGCTTGCGGAGTTGGACAACGCAGGTCTTGAGGCCGAAATGGCCCTGCTCGAGCTCAAGTGGCTCTTGTCGGCTGAGGCGAAGACCGGCCTCTACGCCGACATGCAAGACTACCACGAAAAGACGGGTCTTGTGTTCGAAGGCACCTTTCCTAGCGGTGACAAGACTTTCGTTGCCGACCTCCTCACCTTCCTCCACGACCGCCTCAAGGTCTTCCTGCGTGACGACGGCATCCGCCACGACGTGATCGACGCGACCCTTGCCATGCCGGGGAACGACGACCTCACCCTTGTCGTCGCCCGCGCCCGCGCGCTCGCCGCGTTCCTGAAAACCGACGACGGCGAGAACCTGCTGCAGGGCTTCCGCCGCGCCAACAACATCCTGACGCAGGCGGAAGCCGCCGACGGCGTCGAATACAGCTACGGCGCCGACCGCAAGTTCGCCGAACACGCCGCCGAAACCGCGCTCTTCGACGCGCTCGACGCAGCCGAAGCCGCCATCGCTCCGGCGCTCGCGTCCGAGGATTTCGCCACCGCCATGTCCGCCCTGGCCGCCCTTCGCGCGCCCATCGACGCGTTCTTCACCGCCGTCCAGGTCAACAGCGACAACCCCATCGTCCGCCGCAACCGGCTGAAGCTTCTCAGCCGCATCCGCCGCCTGTGCCTGACGACCGCCGACCTGACCCGGATCGAGGGCTGACCTGCCCTTCATCCTTGCCGAAAAACTCCGGGGTGGGTCCGGGAGGGGCAGCGCCCCTCCCGCCCTTTCCCCCTGCGGCAGATCGCGTCAAGCCAAGCTGACAGTTGCCTATGTCAAGCATTGCGGTATCCTGCCCGCGACAGGGGAACCGCCGCAGTGCAGCAACATGCCGATTTCAAGGGCTTCACCCGCATCCGCAGGGTTGCGCCCATCGCCGTGGCGACCCACGGGGGCCGTGCGAAGTGCCTGCAGCGGCTGATCCGCCTTGACCTGCCGGTGCCCGACACCGTCGCGCTGTCGTTCGACGCTGTCCACCGGATCGCCCGGGGTGACCTGCCCGACACGACAGCGCTTCTGCGCACCTTCGGGGCGGCACCGCTGGTGTCGGTGCGGCCATCGTCCGAGGACCCCGACTGGGGCGGCCCGACCGCCATGCTGAACATCGGCATGAACGCGGCCAGCCACGCCGCCCTGACCGGAACGCTCGGGCGCGAGGCAGCCAACGCGCTCTATCTGCGCTTCGTGCAGGCCTATGCGATCCATGTCGCGCGGCTGGACCCCGACATGTTCCACCACGACGGCCCGGCGACCGATGCCGCGCTGGCCGAGGCGCTGCGGGCCTTCGAGTCCGAGACCGAGGAACCGTTCCCGCAGGACCCCGCGCACCAGCTGGCCGAGGTGCTGCGGTCCATGGCGCGCGCCTGGGAAGGCACCACGGCGCGGCTGTTGCGCGAGGCGCGGGGTGCGCCCGCCGACGCGGGGCTTGGCCTTGTGGTGCAGGAGATGGTGCTGGGCGTCGGCCCCGCGGGACCGGGCGCCCCGGAATCCGGGTCGGGGGTGATCCAGTTCGTGGACGGCGCGACGGGCATGCCGCAGGTCACCGGCCGCTATCTGAGCCAGAGCCAGGGCCGCGACGCGCTGACCGGCGCCCCGGGCGCGATCTACCTCACGCGCGACACGCGCGGCCCGTCGCTGCAGGACCTGTGCCCGGACGTCTTCGACACGCTTCTCGCCTGGGGTCGCCTGTGCCGCGCCAAGCTGCGCGAGGAGATGCAGATCGAGTTCACGGTCGAGGCCGGCCATCCCTTCATCCTCGATGCGATCCGGGTGCAGCGGTCCTCCCGCGCGGCGGTCCGCATTGCAGTCGCGCTGGCCGAAGACGGGGTGATCCCGCCCGAGGACGCCGTGCTGCGGGTGGAACCGCAGGCGCTGACCGAACTTCTGCACCGCCGCCCCGACCCGGCCGCGCCGCGAGACGTGTTCGCCCGTGGCATCGGCGCAAGCCCCGGGGCCGCCACCGGGCGGCTGGTCTTCACCGCCGCCGCCGCGCAGGCCAGCGTCGCCCGGGACGAGGCCTGCATCCTGGTCCGCCGCGAAACCGCGCCCGAGGACATCCGCGGCATGCACGCGGCCTCGGGCATCCTGACCGAACGGGGCGGCATGACCAGCCACGCGGCGGTGATCGCCCGCGGTCTGGGACTGCCCGCGGTCGTCGGCGCGTCGGGGCTGCGGGTCAACGCGCGGGAACGCACCCTGCGCGCCTCGGACGGCCGGACATTCCGGGAAGGCGATGTCGTGACGCTGGATGGCCGCACCGGCGAGGCCATCACGGGCGCGGTGCCGCTTCTGGAACCCGCGCTCGGGACCGAGTTCCGCACCCTGCTGGCCTGGGCCGACCGGTTCCGCGACATCGGCGTGCGCGCGAACGCCGACACGCCCACCGATGCGCAGGTCGCCCGGGACTTCGGGGCCGAGGGGATCGGCCTGTGCCGGACCGAGCACATGTTCTTCGAGGATGACCGGCTGACGGTCATGCGCGAGATGATCTTTGCCGACAAGCCGGACGACCGGCAGGCGGCGCTCGACCGGCTCTTGCCGATGCAGCGGGCCGATTTCGCGCGGCTGTTCGAGATCATGCAGGGTCTGCCCGTCTGCATCCGCCTGTTCGACCCGCCGCTGCACGAATTCCTGCCGACCGACCGCGAGGGCGTGCGGACGCTGGCCGAGGCGCTGGGCAAGCCGCTGTCCGAGGTGCAGGCCCGGATGGAGGACATCCGCGAGGTCAACCCGATGCTGGGCATGCGCGGCGTCCGGCTCGGCATCGCGATCCCGGAAATCTACGACACCCAGGCCCGCGCCATCTTCGAGGCGACGGTCGAGGCCGGGCGGCGGGGCGATCCGGTGGTGCCC
The DNA here is from genome assembly GCA_002291955.1 of Rhodobacteraceae bacterium UBA996. GTDB lineage: Bacteria > Pseudomonadota > Alphaproteobacteria > Rhodobacterales > Rhodobacteraceae > UBA996. Next base: position 7,219 of record DBBA01000119.1, read on the forward strand.
GAGATCATGATCCCGCTGGTCAGCGCGCGGCGCGAGGTGGAGCTGGTCAAGTCCCGTATCGACGGGGTGGCGGCGGCCGTGCGGGTGGAAACGCGCGCGGACTTTGCCTATCGGCTGGGGGTGATGGTGGAAACCCCCCGTGCCGCCCTGCGGGCCGACGAGATCGCGTCCCACGCGGCTTTCCTGTCCTTCGGCACCAACGACCTGACGCAGATGACCTATGGCCTGTCGCGCGACGACGCAGGCCGGTTCATGGGCGCCTATGTGAACCTGGGCGTGTTCCCCGAGGATCCGTTCCGCACGCTCGACATCGACGGGGTGGGCGAGTTGCTCGCCATCGGTGCCGAACGCGGCCGCCGCCGCCGTCCCGACATCACGCTGTCGATCTGCGGCGAGCACGGCGGCAACCCCGATTCCATCGCCTTCTGCCGCACGGCGGGGTTCGACTATGTCTCGTGCTCGCCGTTCCGCGTGCCGCTGGCGCGCCTCGCGGCGGCACAACTGGCCCTGAAACAGCGCGTCAGCTAGACGGGCGAAACAATGCCGAGGCCACGGTGCGTCAACCTCGCACCACGGGGGCGGTCGTGATAGCGTTGCGCCAACGATGACACCGGGAACGGTTGACAGGCATGGCACGCAGGCTTTTCGGCACCGACGGCGTCCGGGGACGCGCGAATATCTATCCGATGACAGCGGAAACCGCGTTGCGGCTGGGCGCCGCGGCGGGGCGCTACTTCCGCAAGGACGGATCGGCCGCGCACCGGGTGGTGATCGGCAAGGACACGCGCCTGTCGGGCTACATGTTCGAGACCGCGCTGACCGCGGGCTTCACGTCCACGGGGATGAACGTGCTCTTGCTCGGCCCCGTGCCGACCCCGGCCGTGGGGATGCTCACGGTGTCGATGCGGGCGGATGTGGGCGTGATGATCTCGGCCAGCCACAACCCGCACGAGGACAACGGGATCAAGTTCTTCGGCCCCGACGGCTTCAAGCTGTCCGACGAGGCGGAAGCCGAGATCGAGGCGTTGATGGAGGCGGGCGTGGCCCCCGCGCAGGCTGACCGGATCGGGCGCGCCAAGCGCGTTGACGACGGCCGGTTCCGCTACATCGAACGGGTGAAGTCCACCCTGCCCCCGGGGCGGCGGCTGGACGGGCTGAAGGTGGTGGTCGATTGCGCGAACGGCGCCGCCTACAAGGCCGCGCCCGAGGCGCTGTGGGAACTCGGCGCCGAGGTGATCCCGGTGGGCACGTCCCCGAACGGCCTGAACATCAACGACGGCTGCGGGTCCACCGCGCCGGACCTCGCCGCGCGGACCGTGGTCGAACGCGGCGCGCATGTGGGCATCTGCCTCGATGGCGATGCCGACCGGGTGATCCTGATCGACGAGGCGGGGCGGATCCTGGACGGCGACCAGATCATGGGCCTGTTCGCCACCCGCTGGGCGGCGGCCGACCGGCTGGCCAGCCGCACGCTGGTGGCGAGCGTCATGTCGAACCTCGGGCTGGAACGGCACCTGGCCCGCCACGGGATCGCGCTGGAACGCGCGCCGGTGGGCGACCGCTACGTGGTGGAACGGATGCGCGCGGGCGGGTTCAACCTGGGTGGCGAACAGTCGGGCCACATCGTGATGACGGATTACGCCACCACCGGCGACGGGCTGATCGCCGGGCTCCAGTTCCTGGCCGCCATGGCCGAGGAAGGCCGCGCGGCGTCCGACCTGGGCGCGGGCTTCGACCGGGTGCCGCAGCTTCTGAAGAACGTGCGCTACAGTGCGGGCGCGGACCCGCTGGCGGCACCGGCCGTCGCCGCCACGATCCGCGCCGCCGAGACGCGGCTGAACGGGACCGGGCGGCTTCTGATCCGCAAGTCGGGCACCGAGCCCCTGATCCGCGTGATGGCGGAATGCGAGGACCAGGCCCTGCTGGCCGAGGTGGTGGACGGGATCGTGGACGCGGTCGCGCGGGCGGCACAGGCGGCCTGAGGCAGGCCCCCGCCCTTCATCCTGTTCCAAGTATCCCGGGGGGTCCGGGGGGCAGAGCCCCCCGCCCTGCCGCATCCAGGGACATCACCACCTGTTCGGCAAGGCTGTCGACCGGTCGCGTCCCGTCCAGGGCCAGCACCGGCATCGGCAGGCGTGACAGCCAGTCCTCGTGACCGCGGCGGGACCGGCCGTCGAAGGACGGATCGTCATAGCAGGCCGCCCAGTCCAGAAAGCTTTCGTGGATCACATGCATGTCGCCGCCGGGCAGGATGCGGGACCCGAAACGCGCCGCCTCGCGGGCGCGCAGCCGCTCCAGCCGCAGGGGCGTGGGCGTATCCACGAAGACCGTCAGCTGCGCCGTACGGATCAGCTCGGTGCCCCAGCTGACCAGCGACCCGGCGATGACCCATCCTGTCGCGCCATCCAGCCACTGGCGGATCAGGGCGCGGCGCTCCTGCGGCAGGCGCCGCGCGGTATAGGGCGGGTCGGTCGGCAACCAGTAGGCGTCGTCGGTGTCCACCAGCGGCACGTCGAGGCGGGTCGCCAGCGCATGGCCCAGCGTCGTGACCCCCGCGCAGGCGGCGCCGGTGACGTGCACGCGCAGCGTCCCCCGGCCCGGACCGGGCCCCGTGCGGCTCGCGGTCACCCCTTCGGGCCCTCGGCGCTGTCCTCGATCATGTACTTCTGCAGGCCGATGATCTGGAGCCACAGGAACAGGAACAGCAGGATCGGAAAGCCGAAGGTCTCGACTGCGACCCAGGTCTCGGTGGACATGGTGCGCCAGACGACCTCGTTGCCCACCGCGAGCGCCGCGAAGGCCGCCGTCACCCGGCGGGTCAGGATCATCCAGCCCTGCCGCTGCATCGGGATCAACTCGCCGATGACGTATTCGAGCCAGGACCGCCCGATCAGAAGCCCGGTGCCGAGGATCGCCGCGAAGAGGCCATAGACGATGGTGGTCTTGATCTTGAAGAAGCGTTCGTCGTTGAACCAGACGGTCAGCCCGCCAAACACGATGACGAGGACCGCGGTCAGCACCTGCATCCGGCTGACCTTGCCCGACAGCCACCACAGCGCCAGGATCGACGCGAGCAATACCGGCACGAAGCCCGCCGTCACCACGATGAAGCCGGAATAGTCCGTGCCACTAAGGGTGAAGGTCTCGTCCTTGAGCCAGGTATAGACCGCGAAGAAGCCAAGGGCCGGGCCAAGCTCCAGCACGTTCTTCACCACCGGATTGACCTGCCGCCCCGCCATGCGTCCCGCCATGCGCCCCCCGTGTCAGCTGCCCGCCTGAACTATCACAGCGCCCGCCGCGATCAACGCCATCAGGGCCGCGCGGGCGCGTCCGACGCGCTCGCCCAGCAGCGTCCAGCCAAGAAGTGCCGCAAAAACGGTCGAGGTCTCGCGCAGCACGGCGGCCTGGCCGACCTTGTCGAGCCGGGTGGCCAGCATCACGCCGCCGAAGCTGACGAAGGCGACGAGCGCCCCGCCCGCGCCCTTGAGCGCGAGAAGCCGCCAGCCCTCGGGCAGGCCGGTGCGGCGCAGGCGGACGGCCGCCATCAGCGGGAAGTCGAGGGCCGTCAGCAGGAAGAACCAGGCGAGGAAGGTGAACGGGTCGGGCGTCGCACGGATACCCGCGGCATCCCAGGCGGTATAGCCCGCGACCAGCACCCCTGCGCCGACCGCCCAGGCGAGCCCGAGCGCCAGCCCCTGCCGGTCGATCCCGGGGCTGGTGCGCAGGTTCAGGACCGACAGCGACAGGATCGCCCCCGACAACAGCAGCACACCGGCCCATTGCAGGGGCGTGTAGGCTTCCGCGAACAGGATCGCCGCGGCCGCCATGGTGACCAGGGGCCCGGTGCCGCGGATCACCGGATAGACGACCGTGTAGGCGGCGCGGTCATAGGCGCGGGCGACGGCGACCTTGTAGGCCAGGTGGATGACCACCGCGCCCGCCAGCCAGCCCCAGGCCGCGCCCGTGGGCCAGCGCACCACGAACAGCGCGACCGGCGCCGCGAAGAGCGCGATGTGGACATCGATGGCCGCGCGGGTGATCCAGGGGTCCCAGCGCCCCTTCTGCAAGGCGCCGAACAGGGCGTGGGCGAAGGCTGAGGTCAGGGCGAGGAGCGTGGCGAGCCGCGCGCCCTCGGGTGTGCCGGCGAGGGCGACGAGCGTCTCGCCCATCAGGCGGCCACGGACGGGGAGGCGCTGCCTCCCCGGACCCCTCCGGGGTATTTGGGCAAGGATGAAGGCAAGGTGCAGGACAAGCCGACTTAACCTGGAACGGGGCGCTTCCGGACGGTGGGGTTCAGAGAGGCGATCCGGGGTGGGGTACGGGCGGGATCAGTCGGCCGTGCCGGTCAGGGCGCGCGCGAAGTCCTGCGGGTCGAAGGGAGCGAGGTCGTCGATCTGCTCGCCCACGCCGATGGCATGGATCGGCAGGCCGAAGCGGTCGGCCAGCGCCACAAGGACCCCGCCCTTGGCGGTACCGTCGAGCTTGGTCATGATCAGGCCGGTGACATCGGCCATCTTGCGGAAGGTGTCCACCTGCCCGAGTGCGTTCTGCCCTGTGGTGGCATCCAGCACGAGGAGCGTGTTGTGCGGGGCGGTCGGGTCCTTCTTGCGAAGGACGCGGACGATCTTGGCCAGTTCCTCCATCAGGTCGGCGCGGTTCTGCAGGCGGCCCGCGGTGTCGATCAGGAGGAGGTCGGCGCCGTCGGCTTCGGCCCGGGTGAGCGCCTCGAAGGCGAGGCTGGCGGGGTCGGTGCCCTGGGGCGCGGTCAGGACGGGGACGCCCGCGCGGGTGCCCCAGACCTGGAGCTGTTCCACTGCCGCCGCGCGGAACGTGTCGCCCGCGGCGATGACCACCGACTTTCCGGCGGCGCGGAACTGGGACGCAAGCTTGCCGATGGTCGTGGTCTTGCCCGATCCGTTGACGCCGACGACCAGCACCACCTGCGGGCGCTTCGGGTAGATCGGCAGCGGTTTGGCCACGGTGTCCATGATCCGCGCGACTTCGGCCGCGAGCAGGGCCTTGACCTCGGGTCCCGACAGGCGCTGACCCATGCGGCCCTGGGCGATGTTGGCGGCCACGCGGGCCGCCGTGTCCACGCCCATGTCGGACCGGATCAGCAGGTCCTCGAGGTCGGCCAGCATGGCGTCGTCCAGCGTCCGGCGGGGTTCGTCCGCGGCCGGTGCGCCGAACAGGCGGCCGAGGAGGCCGGGGCGCGCGGGTCCCGGGGTCGGAGCCGTGGCGGGTTCCGGGGCGGCCGGTTCAGGGGCGGGGTCGCTGGCGACAAGGTCCTGCACGCCCTCGTCGAGTTTCGAGGAGGACTTGAACAGCCGCTCGCGCAGTTTCGACAGGAATGCCATCGGGACCTCCCGGGGTTCGTCCGTGCGTATCGCGCGGGGGCGGGAAGGGAAAGGGTCAGCGGGCGCAGGCGAGTGCGGCGTCGAGCGCGCCGGGGTCAAGGGCGCCTGCGTCGCGGGCGGACAGAGCGCCTTCGTCGAAGGCCGCGATCCTGACGCGGGTCCAGTCGGCGCTGGCCAGCACCAGTTCCGGCCCCTGCCCGCAGTCGCGCAGGCCGCCCGCGATGGTTTCCTCGCCGATGCGGTGGTTGGTGAGGTCCGGCAGGCGGGCCTTCACCGTCAGTCCGCCGGGGGCGAACGTCCAGACGACAAGCTCGCGCCGCAGGTGCGGGCGGTCGATCAGGGCGATGTCGGTGACCCCGTCGCGGTCGAGGTCGGCAATGGCCACGGGGGCCAGCCAGCGGAAGGGCTGGCCGATGTGGGGCGTGGCGTGGGCCTTGACCACCTGGCCGCCGCGCAGCGCGTAGATGGCCAGTTGCGCGCCCTGCGCGGGGTCGGTCTGGACCACCACCACGTCGGGCTGCCCGTCGCCGTCGGCATCCGTCATGCGGGGCGCGATATCCTCGAACACATGGGTGGGTTTGGGACTGTCGGGCAGGTGGACGCGGTGCGTCCGGCCCCGGTCATCCCGCAGCTCGAGTGTCAGGGCAGGCAGGATGCGCCCCATGATCCCGTGCGCATAGACGTCGGCCCGGTCGGCGAAGCGGACGGCGGTCAGGCCGGGACCGGGATGGGTGACCCACGGCTCCTGCGCGGCGGCCGGTGCCGCCAGCAGGGCCAGCAGGACACCCGCGCGGATCAGATCTGCTTTTCCGGGATCTGCACCACGAGACCGTCGAGTGCCGCCGTCACCTTCAGCTGGCAGGTCAGGCGCGACCGGACCGGGTCGGGGTTCCAGGCGAAGTCGAGCATGTCTTCCTCCATGCTCTCCTTGTGGGGCAGCTTCGCGACCCAGTCGGGGTGGACATAGACATGGCAGGTGGAGCAGGCACAGGCGCCACCGCAGTCGGCCTCGATCCCCGGAATGCCGTTGTCGCGGGCGCCTTCCATCACGGTCAGGCCGCTCGGCACGTCCACCGTGTGGGATTTGCCGCCGTGTTCGATGTAGGTGATCTTGGCCATGCGGGATGTGCTCTGCGAAGTCGTTCCGGAAGACTTCCTAACGAAGCGGACGGGTCTGTGCCAGTGCTTTCGCACCTGCGGCAAACGGGCGGACGGAGGTCGGCGCTGGACTTGCACGGGGAATGTTCCATATATGTTCCCATGCCTGCCCGTCCCCCTTCGCCTGACCGGTTGCCCCCCCTGTCCGCGGCCCCGCCGCGACCTGATGTTCCCTGCTGGCCGCGTCCGCCTGCCTCGGTGCCCGCAGGATGGCTGGCGCAGGTACCGCATGGCGCGCGGGTGGCGGTGACGGGACTGGTGCTGGTGCGGCAGCGCCCCGGCACGGCCAAGGGCGTGATCTTCCTGACGCTGGAAGACGAGACGGGAGTGGTCAACGTGATCGTCTGGCGCGCGATGTACGAGACGTTCCGCCGGGCGGTGATCGCGGGCCGGATGCTGCGCGTGACGGGCAAGTTGCAGCGCGAGGGTGGCGTGACCCATGTGATCGCAGACGTGATCGAGGACCTGTCGGCGATGCTGGACGACCTGCTCGACCCCGCGTTCCGCCACGACATCTGCCGGGCAGGCGACCAGCCCTGAGCGCCGGTCATGCCGCCGCGCAGCGTTCCCCCGCAAGCGCCGGGTCACCCCCGCGCAGGCGCGGGTCTCTTCCCGGCCCGTGCCGGGGTCCCGGGGGGTTTACCTTGGCGCCGGGCGGCGTATGTCGGCGCCATGTCGCACCGATCCGCCCTGTGGCCCCCCGGAACCGCCGCCGCCATCGGGCGGTCGCTGCGGCTGTATCGCGGGCGGCCTGAGCGGGATGCGGCGCTTGACCGGCTTTATGCGCCCTTCGTGCCATCGGGAGGGCTTGCCTTCGACGTGGGCGCCCATGTGGGTGACCGGACGGCGTGCTTCCGGCGTCTGGGCGCGCGGGTGGTCGCGGTGGACCCCCAGCCGTCCTGCCTGCGGGCGCTGCGCCTGCTGCACCGGCGCGATCCGGGCGTGACGCTGGTGGGGGCGGCCGTCGATGCCGCACCCGGACAGGCGCGCATGCGCCTGAACACCGCCAATCCGACCGTATCGACCCTGTCGGGCGACTTCGTGGATGCCGCACGGGGCGCGCGGGGCTGGCAGGACCAGGTCTGGGACCGCGAGACGGTCGTGACCGTGACGACGCTGGATGCGCTGGTGGCGGCGCATGGCCGACCCGACTTCGTGAAGATCGACGTCGAAGGTCTGGAGGACCGCGTGCTGTCGGGACTGTCCGCGCCCGTACCGGCCCTGTCGTTCGAATTCACGACGCTGGACCGCGGACCGGCCCTGCGGGTGCTGGCAGCACTGCCTGCCCTTGGACGCTGGCGCCTGTCCCTGACGCTGGGCGACGAGGCGCATGCGCTGGACGCCGAGTGGACCGATCCGCCGGGCATGGCCGCACGGATCGCCACCTTGCCGGACGCCGCCAATTCCGGCGACGTCTACGCTGTCTGGGAGCCCTGAGCCGGGGCGGGCGGAGATGCGCCCTTCGCCTGCCCCGGACGGGGTCCGTTACTCGATCGCAAGCGCCACGAAGCGCGGCTCGCCATCACGCCGGACGAGGAGGAGCAGCGACTTGCGGCCCGCCTCGCGCACGGCATCGAGTTGCTCTTCAAGGTCGTCCACGGACGCGACCGGCACCTGCCCCGCCTCGGCGATCACGTCGCCTTCGCGCAGACCCTTGGTAAACGCCTCGGATCCGTCCTCGACCGCGCGCACCACCAGACCCGTTGCCGACGCGGGCAGACCGAGGCCCTGACGGATCTCGTCGGTCAGGGGCACGACCGTCATGCCCAGAAGGTCGCGTTCCACCGGTGCGGGGTCGGACGGTTGCGCCGCGGGCACCACGGCCTCGGCGTCCTCGCGGCGGCCGAGCGTGATGAGCAGCGTTTCGCGGTTGCCGTCGCGGAACACCACGACGCGCACGGCCTTGCCGACCTCGGTATTGCCGACCTTGCGGACCAGGCCGCGGGTGTCCTGCACGTCGGTCCCGTCGAAGGACAGGATGACGTCACCCTGTTGAATGCCGGCATCGAGCGCCGGTCCTTCGGGGACGTCGGTGACGAGGGCGCCGGCGGCCGAGGACAGGCCGATCGCCTCGGCCACGTCGGGGGTGACGTCCTGGATGCGGACACCCAGCCAGCCGCGGCGGGTCTCGCCGAATTCGCGCAGCTGGGCCACCACGTTTTCCACCACGGCAGAGGACATGGCGAAGCCGATGCCGATGGAGCCGCCGTTCGGGGACAGGATGGCGGTGTTCACGCCCACGACCTCGCCGTTCAGGTTGAACAGCGGGCCACCCGAGTTGCCGCGGTTGATCGCCGCGTCGGTCTGGATGAAGTCGTCATAGCTGCCCTGCAGCGTCCGGTTGCGGGCCGACACGATCCCGGCCGAGACCGAGAAGCCCTGGCCCAAGGGGTTGCCCATGGCCATCACCCAGTCGCCCACACGCATGACGTCGGAATCACCGAAGCTGACATAGGGCAGCGGCGTGGGGCTTTCGACCTTGAGCAGCGCGATATCCGTGGTGGGATCGGTGCCGACCACGGTCGCCTTCAGGGGCTCGCCCGGCAGGCCCGGCACCGGGAAGAACTCGATCTCGATCTCGTCGGCGCCTTCGATCACATGGTTGTTGGTGACGATGTAGCCGTCTTCCGAGATCACGAAGCCCGACCCCAGCGCCGACGACCGGCGCGGCGCCTGCCCGCCCGGGCCGTTGCGGTCCATGAAATCGCGGAAGAAGTCCTCGAAGGGCGAGCCTTCGGGCACGATCGGGTTGGGTTCCGCCGCGGTCGCGACCGCGGTGGAGGTGGTGATGTTCACCACCGACGGGCTGACCTTTTCGGCGAGTTCGGCGAAGCTGTCCGGCGCGGACGAATGCGCCGGGATCGCCTGCGCCAGTGCGATGGCGGTGCCGAGAAACAGAGCCGTCAGGGTCGCCCGCAGGCGGGACGCGGGCGCGTCGGGCAGCCGGGCGGAAAGGGCGATGGGCGGGGCTTTCACACGGTCCTCCATGTCAACGCGGCCGCGGTCCGAAACGGATCCGCCGCTGTGCCGCGAACGTCTTGCCCCAACATATGCCCCGCGAACAGGAACGCAAAACCCCCAACCGACTGTCAAGCGAAAGTGACGGCGGATCGCCGGCGCGTGAGACGGATGCACATCACCGCACGGGGGGGCTCACGCACCCAGCCAGCGCGCCAGCGCGATCACCGCGACCCCGGCCGCAAGGGCCGTCAACCCGATCAGGCGGCGCGCGTCACGCGGCAGGCGGCGCAGCGCGTCGAGCACGTCCTCGATGCGCGAAGGGGCCAGCGCGAATGCCAGCCCCTCGACGACAAGGACAAGACCGATGGCCAGAAGGACCGTCGCCACGGGCGGTCCCCCGGATCAGCGTCCGGCCGGCGCTTCGAAGTAGTTGAAGAATTGACTGTCGGGCGACATCACGATGGAGGTGTTGCTGGACGACATGGCCTGGCGGTAGGCGGTCATCGACCGGAAGAAGGTGAAGAACTCCTCGTCCTGACCGTAGGCCTCGGCGAAGATGCGGTTGCGTTCGGCGTCGGCCTCGCCGCGGATGATCTCGGCCTGGCGGTTGGCGTCGGACACCAGTTCGATCACGGTCCGGTCGGCCTGCGCGCGGACGCGCTGTGCCGCTTCCTCGCCGCGGGCGATCTCGTCCGCCGCTTCCCGTTCCCGTTCGGCGCGCATCCGGGCAAAGGTCGCTTCAAGGTTCTGGACCGGCAGGTTGGTCTGCTTCAGGCGCACGTCCACGATCTCGATCCCCAGGTTGGCCGCCGATGTGCGCGACTGGTCGCGGATCCGTTCCATCAGGATGGCGCGGTCGGGCGACAGGATGGTGTCGGACGTCACCTGATCGGCACCCAGCACCTCGCGGACCTGGGCGTTCAGGATCGACCGCAGCCGGTCCTCGGCGGCGCGTGTGCCACCGACGCCGACGGCCTGCCGGAACTGCACCACGTCGGCGATACGGAACCGGGCAAAGGCGTCCACGATCAGGCGCCGGTCATCGGACGGGGTGACCTCGATCGCCTGGGTATCGAGCGACAGGATGCGATCGTCGTACTTCACGACCTCCTGGATCAGCGGCAGCTTGAAGCCAAGGCCCGGTGTTTCCTTGACCTGCCGGATCTGGCCGAATTGCAGTACCAGCGCCTTCTCGCGTTCGTCCACCACGAAGACCGACGACAGCAGCGTGGCGACCACGATCACGAGGACCGGAATGAGGTAGGTTGCGCGCTTCATCTCAGTTGCCTTCCGCAGCAGTCGGCGCGGCGGCGGTCCGCCCGCGGGTCAGTTCGTTGAGGGGCAGGTAGGGCACGATGCCCGATCCGCCGCCCGCGCCACCGGTCACGCTTTCATCGAGGATGACCTTGTCGATCCCGCCGAACACCTGCTCCATGGTTTCCAGATACAGGCGCTGCCGGGTCACCTCGGGCGCGTTGCGGTATTCGTTCAGGATCGAGATGAAGCGCGCGGCCTCGCCCTCGGCGCTGTTGATCTGCTGGGCGCGATAGGCTTCGGCCTGTTCCAGGATCTGCGCGGCTTCCCCGCGCGATCCGGCCAGAACCCGGTTGGCATAGGCATCGGCCTGCCGTTCCAGCCGGTCGCGCTCCTGCTCGGCGGCCTGCACGGCGCGGAAGGCGTCGATCACCTCGGTCGGCGGGTCGGCGCGGTCGAGGTTCACGCGGATGACGTTGATGCCGGACTGGTAGCCGTCCAGCGTCGCCTGAATACGCTCGCGCGCGGTGTCGGCGATCAGCCCGCGGTCCCGGTTCAGGATCGGCGCCAGGGCCGAGGCCGCGATGATCTCGCGCATCACGGATTCGGACACCGCCCGGATCGTGGCCTGCGGGTCGGCCAGGTTGAACAGGTACAGCGCCGGGTCGGAGATGTTCCAGACCACCTGGAAGTCGATGTCGACGATATTGGCGTCGGTGGTCAGCATCAGCCCGGTCTCGGTCCGGCCGCTGGTCGGCACGCCGATATCTTCGATCTGCTCGCGGGTGACCGGGATCACCTCGGCCGTCACGAGGGGCCAGGGCGCGAAGTTCAGGCCGGGGTTCCCGATGCTTGAAAACTCGCCCAGGAACAGTTCGACGGACTGTTCTTCGGGCCGGACCGTGTAGAAGGACGAGAAGGCCCAGAGGCCGACCAGCGCCAGAACGCCCAGACCGATGGTGCCGCGGGTCAGCTTCGGGCCGCCGCCGCCGGGGCCGCCGCCCAGCGGACCGCGCGTACCGCCGCCGCGGCCGCCCATCAGGACGCGCAGCTGTTCCTGGCCCTTCTTCACCAGATCGTCGATCTCGGGGATCTGCGGTCCGTCGCCGCCCGGCTTCTTGCCACCGCCGCGGTCATCGTTGCCGCCGCCGCCCGTTCCGCGATTTCCGCCGCCGCCCCAGGGTCCGCCGTTGTTACCAGCCATGCAGCGCCTTGTCCTTCCTCGTCATTCGGGATTGGTCCCTACCTGTGCACGGATGCCGCGAAATCAAGCGGTACGCACGGGGGTTTTCATCAGCACAAGCTCTTCGGCCATCGTCGGGTGGACGGCCACCGTGCGGTCGAAATCCTCTTTGGTTGCGCCCAGTTTGACCGCGATGCCGGCCAGCTGGATCATCTCGCCCGCGCCGGGTGCGATGATGTGACACCCCAGCACGCGCCGCGTCGCGCGCGACACGATCAGCTTGAAGAGCACCCGTTCCTCGCGCCCGATGAAGGCGCCCTGCATGGGCCGGAAGGCCGCGCAGTAGACCTCGATCTCCTCCTGCTCGCGGGCCTGTTCCTCGGTCAGGCCGACGGCGCCGTATTCGGGCTGCGTGAACACGGCCGACGGAATCGTTTCGTGGTCCACCGGCGTGGGGTTCGCCCGGAACACGGTTTCCACGAAGGCCGCGCCTTCGCGGATCGCGACGGGGGTCAGGTTCACCCGGTCGGTGACATCGCCCACGGCATAGATCGAGGGGACCGAGGTCTGGCTGAACCGGTCCACAGCCACTTCGCCCCAGCGGCCAAGCTTGACGCCCGCCTGTTCCAGACCGAGGCCCGCGGTGTTGGGCTTGCGGCCCGTGGCATAGAGGACCACGTCGAATGTCGCCTCCATCCCGTCGTAGGCCTTGACGCGCAGGCCGTCCGCGCGGCGTTCGATCCACTGCACGTCGGTGCCCAGCCGCAGGTCCACCCCGCGGCCGCGGATCAGCTCGGCCAGATGCCCGCGGCATTCGTCATCGAACCCGCGCAGGATCTGCGCGCCGCGGTAGAACTGCGTGACCTGCGACCCCATGCCGTTGAAGATGCATGCGAATTCGCAGGCGATGTAGCCGCCGCCCACGATCAGCAGGCGCTTCGGCAACGCCGGAAGGTGGAACACGTCGTCCGAGACGATTGCGTGCTCGATGCCGGGCGTCATGTCGGGCTTGAACGGGCGACCACCCGTGGCCACCAGGATGTGCCGGGCCGTGACGCGGCGCCCGGACGCCAGTTCGACCGTGTGCGGATCGGCGAGCGTGGCGCGTTCCGGCACGATCTGCACCCCGGACTTGCGGAGGTTGGCGGTGTAGATGCCCTCCAGCCGCGCCAGTTCCCCGTCCAGCCGGTCGCGGAAACGCGGCCAGTCGAGGCCGCCAAGCTCGATCTGCCAGCCATAGTCGGCGGCCTCGCGCGCGGACTGGGCATAGCCCGAGGCGAACACCATCAGCTTCTTCGGCACGCAGCCCCGGATCACGCAGGTGCCGCCCATCCGGTCGGCCTCGGCCAGCATGACGCGCGCGCCGGTTTCGGCCGCGACACGCCCCGCGCGCACGCCACCCGACCCGCCGCCGATGACGAAGAGATCGACTTCGAAGGTCATTCCGGACGATCCCCCGTGCCGCCGCGCCCCACGTCGGAGAAGATGTTGGCCGGCGCACCGAGGTCGATGCGCGCTTCCGCGCGGGTGCCTTCGTTCACGTCCAGGACCTCGACCCGGCCATCGGGGTGGCCGGTGACGAGCGTGTCGCAGATGTCGACGAACAGGCCGTTCTCGACCACGCCGGGCACCTGGTTCAGCAGAAGTGCCAGCTGGCGCGGGTTGCCGATCCGGGCGAGGTGCAGGTCGAGGATCAGGTTGCCCTCGTCGGTGCGGAAGGGCTGGTCGCCTGCGTGGCGCAGGGCGACGCGGTCCCCCGTCACATTGAGGCTGCCAAGCAGCTCCTCGATCAGCGCCTGGCTGGTGCGCCAGCCGAAGGGAATGACCTCGACCGGCAGG
>DBBA01000119.1:21300-21538 GCA_002291955.1 Rhodobacteraceae bacterium UBA996
GAATGACCTCGACCGGCAGGGGAAAGGCGCCCAGATGCGCGACCCGCTTGGTCGGGTCGGCGATGACGATCATGCGGTCGGACGCGGTCGCCACGATCTTTTCCCGCAGGAGCGCCCCGCCGCCGCCCTTGATGAGCGCGAAGCGGGCATCGATCTCGTCCGCGCCGTCGATGGTCAGGTCGAGCCAGCGGACGTCGTCCAGCGTGGTGAGGGGCACGCCGACCTCGCGCGCCAGCGT
>DBBA01000313.1 GCA_002291955.1 Rhodobacteraceae bacterium UBA996
GGTCGAGCGCGCCAAAGGGTTCGTCGAGGAGGAGGAGGCGGGGCTGCATGATGAGCGCCTGTGCGAGCGCGAGGCGCTGCTGCATCCCGCCCGACAGTTGCGCGGGATACTTGTCCTCGGCCCCCGCCAGCCCGACCTCGGCCAGCAGCGCCGCGGCCCGGTCGCGCAGGGTGCGCCGCGCGGCACCCCACAGGCGCCCGGTAAACCGCGCGCCCTGCAATTCGGGGCCGAGCATCACGTTCTGCACGGCGGTCAGGTGGGGGAACACGGAATAGCGCTGGTACACCACGCCGCGGTCGGGCCCCGGTTCGGGGGGCAGGGGCGCGCCGTCCATCAGGATGCGCCCGCGGGTCTGGGTTTCCTGTCCCAGCAGCATCCGCAGGAACGTGGTCTTGCCGCAGCCTGACGGCCCCACCAGCGCGAGGAACGCGCGGGGCGCCACGGTCAGGTGCAGGTTCTCCAGCACGACCTGCTCGCCGTATTCCTTCCAGACCCCTTCGATGGCCAGCGCGGTCATGCCGGACCCCCCGGTTCGGCCCAGGGGTACATGCGGCGGCGGATCAGGCGCAGGCCGAGGTCCATCGCCACGGCCAGAAGCGTGATCCACACGACATAGGGAAAGATGATGTCCATCGACAGGAACCGGCGCACCAGGAAGATGCGGTAGCCCAGACCGGATTCCGAGCTGATCGCCTCGGCTGCGATCAGGAACAGGAAGGCGGGGCCAAGCTGCAGCCGCAGGCTGTCGATCAGGCGCGGCATGACCTGCGGCAGGACGACCCGCAGCGCGATCAGCCAACTGGACGCCGACAGGGTTTCCGCCTTGACGATCTGCTCGCGCGGCAGGGCGGTGACGGCGAGCGACAGGTCGCGCGTCAGGATCGGGGCCACGCCGATGACGATGAGGGCGACCTTGGACGTCTCGCCCAGACCCAGCACGATGAACAGGACGGGCAGCAGCGCCAGCGGCGGCACCATCGACACCACCGCGACAAACGGCGCGAGCAACGCCCGCACCACCGGCAGGGTGCCGATGGCCAGCCCCACCACCAGCGCGATCAGCGTTGCAATCGCCAGCCCCGCCCAGAGCCGCGACAGGCTGGCGACCGTGTCCACCCACAGGATCACCTCGCCCGTGCGGCGGTCAGGCTCCCATGCCAGCAGGCGCACCATCTCGGCCATGCTGCCGAGCGACGGCAGCAGCTTGTCGGCGGGGTTGTCCGCCAGCCGGACCGCCGACCCGATCAGGTAGGCCAGCGCCACCGCGACGAAGGGCAGGGCGGCCAGAAGGACGCGCGCCCCCCGGTCCGGCCGCCGGTTGATCAGCCGCATGGGGTCAGAGACCGCCGTCGGCCGCCATCTGCATGTAGTCGGGGGTAAAGCGCAGCTTCACGTTGGCCGCATCCCCCAGCACCGTGCCATCGGCCAGTTCGATCCCGATGAAGTCGGGCGACGGCGCGCCCATCCCCAGAAGGCCCTTGTCGAACAGAAAGGTGCGGACAAGGTCCATGGTGGTGGACAGATCGGGCGAGGTGGTGAAGGCCACCGCTTCGGCGGGCTGGTCGAACAGCACGGTCGCGGCAAGCTGGGATTCGAAACCCGCCTGATCGGTGCCCGAGGCCGCGCCCATCGCGGCGCGGGCCGCAGCCCCTTCGGGCGTGTCGGACACCATCAGCGTCACCGTCTCGTACCAGATACCGGCGAGCGCCTTGCCGAAATCGGGGTTCGCCTCCAGGCTTTCGGTGCGCGCCACCATCAGGTCGATGATCTCGCCGGGGATCTGGCTCGAATCGAACACCTTGGTGGCGTCGGGCAGGGTGGCGATTTCCGCCACCATCGGGTTCCAGGTGACCATCGCCGCCACGTCGGGCGTCTGGAACGCGCCCACCATGTCGGGGTCGGCGGTGTTGACCACGGTCAGGTCGCGTTCCGACAGGCCGACGGTGTCGAGCGCGCGGGCCAGCAGGTAGTGCGAGACCGAGAATTCCACGAGGTTCACGTTGCGACCGGCGATGTCGGCCAGCGTGCCGGGGCCCTTGATGAACACGGCGTCGTTCCCGGCCGAGAAGTCGCCCACGATCACCGCGGTCGTGTCCACGCCGCCAGCTGCCGGGATCGACAGCGCGTCCATGTTCGTGACCGTCACCGCGTCATAGGCGCCCGCGGTGTACTGGTTCAGCGACTCCACATAGTCGTTGAACTGCGTGACCTCGATCGTCAGGCCGTACCTGTCGGCCCATTTCTGCACGATCCCCGCATCGGCGGCATAGCCCCAGGGCATCCAGCCCACGTAGATCGACCACGCCACCTTGAAATCGGTGCGGGTCTGGGCGTGCAGCGGCGCGATCAGGGGCAGCGACAGGGCGGTGGCCAGCATCAGGCTGCGGCGGGTGAGCATGCGTGTTCCTTTCCTCGAAACGGAACGGACGGACCATCGCCGCCAATCCCCTGGGCGTACGAGGTCTCCCGGGCTTTTGTCCCGCCGTGCGCCGCCGGGGATGTCTGTCCCGGCGGTGACAGCTCTCGGACCAGTCGCGGACCTGCCGCCGGAACCCTAGCCGTCAAACTCACCTGCACCCTGCGCGGGGGCGCGCACGGGCGCCACGGTTCCGCGGTGGACCGGCCGGGGTGCCGCGGCGGTTTGCCAAGGCGATAGGCGGTTCGCGGCGCGATTGCCCAATCCGCGGGCAGCCTGCGGGGCAGAGGCTGGCAAAATCCCTTGGGTTGCCGCCTCAAACGGGGCTTGCGAGACTTAATAGTAGTATTATACGATTAATTCGTCGGACGCGCCCAACAACCCTGCGCCGGCGTCAACGGGAGGACATCTTGACGTTAACCAGGCTTCTGGCCGGGGCAGCCCTGTCTGCGCTTCTGGCAACGGCCGCGCAGGCGCAGACCTACACGATCGGCTTCAGCCAGGTCGGGTCCGAGGGCGACTGGCGCCCCGCCTTCTCGCGCAACATGCAGGAACAGGCCGCCGCCTATGGCGTGGACCTGAAGTTCGCCGATGCGCAGGGCAAGCAGGAAGAACAGCTGCGCGCCGTGCGCGCGTTCATCGCCCAGGACGTGGACGCGATCATCATCGCGCCCGTCGTCGTCACCGGCTGGGAGGATGTGCTGCAGGAAGCCAAGGATGCCGAGATCCCGGTGTTCCTGGTGGACCGCGATGTCGATGTGGCCGACAAGTCGCTGTATGCCACGCGCATCTCGGCCGACTTCAACCTGGAAGGCCGGCTGGCCGGGGCCTGGCTGGCGCAGGAATCCCTCCGCGACTGCAGAATCGTCGAGATGCAGAGCACGACCGGCTCGGCCCCCGCGATCGAGCGCAAGGGCGGCTTCGAGGCGGTGATCGGCCAGTTCCCGGGGATGGAGATCGTCCAGACCCAGTCGGGCGAGTTCACGACCGAGGGCGGCAAGCGCGTGATGGAAGCCTTCATCAAGGCGACCAACAACCTGGAAGGCATCTGCGCGGCCTTCGCCCACAACGACAACATGCAGCTCGGCGCGATCCAGGCGATGAAGGAAGCGGGCCTGAACCCCGGCGAGGACGTACTGATGGTGTCGGTGGACTATGTGCCCGCCATCGTGACCGCGATGGAGGCAGGCGATGCGAATGCCTCGGTCGAGCTGCGCTCGGCGGTGGCCGAGTTCATCTATCCGGTGGTGACGGGGTATCTGGAGAACCCGACCGAACTGGACAAGTGGATCGTCATCCCGTCGGACCTGCACGTCGCGAACTGACGGCGTCACCGGACGCGGCCAACGTCCGGCGCAGCCACGACAGGTCTTCCTGCGGGCCGCGAGACCGGCGCGCCCTGCGGGACCACCCGCGCCGTCCCCGTCACGGGGGATGGCGCGGGCGCGGCTTGGGGGGATCAACGGGAACCATGACCATGACGCAGGGCGCAGTCCCGCACGACCCCGCGCCGCAGGGCGAGGCGCTGTCCAGCCGGCGCGGCATCCGCAAGGCCTATCCGGGCGTCGTCGCGCTGGATGCGGTCGATCTGGACCTGCACGCGGGCGAGGTGCACGCGCTCTTGGGCGAGAACGGCGCGGGCAAGTCGTCGCTGGTCAAGGTGCTGACCGGGGCCCTGGTGCAGGACGCGGGCGAGACGCGGATGGCGGGCCGCCCGGTGCGGTTCCGCACCACGGCCGATGCGCAGGCCGCCGGGATTTCGGCGGTGTATCAGGAGGTCAACCTGATCCCGGCGATGTCGGTCACCCAGAACCTGACGCTCGGCAAGACCGGCAACCGGTTCGGCCTGATCTCGTGGCGGCGCGCGCGGGCCGAGGCGCAGGTGAAGCTGGCGCGGCTGGGGTTGACGCTGGACCTCGACCGCGCGGTGGACAGCTATTCCGTCGCGGTCCGGCAGCTGGTCGCCATCGCCCGCGCGCTGGATGACGACACCCGGGTGCTGGTGCTGGACGAGCCGACCGCATCGCTCGACGCGGGCGAGACGGCGGCGCTCTTCGGGGTGATCCGGGGCCTGCGCGACCGCGGGATCGCGATCGTCTTCATCACCCATTTCGTGAACCAGGTGTTCGAGATTTCCGACCGCATCACCGTCCTGCGCAATGGCCGCAAGGTCGGCACCAGCCCGACCGCCGACATGACCCGGCAGGCGCTGATCGCCCTGATGATCGGCCGCGACCTGGGCGAGGTCGAGGCGGCCTTTGCCGACCGGCGCCGGGCCGCGGGCGGCGACGTGGTGCTGTCGGCCCGCGGGGTCGGCTGCGCGCGGGTACTGGCGCCGTTCGATCTGGACCTGCGCGCGGGCGAGGCGGTGGGCCTGTCGGGCCTTCTGGGATCGGGGCGCACGGAACTGGCCAAGCTGGTGTTCGGCGCGATCCGGCCCGATTGCGGGACCCTGTCGCTGGCCGCGGGCGGCAGCGCGGGCACCAGTCCCGGCGCGTTGCTGCGGGCAGGCATCGCCATCTGCCCCGAGGACCGCAAGGCCGAGGGGCTGGTGGGCGAGTTGTCGATCCGCGAGAACATCGTCCTGTCGATGCAGGCCAAGCGCGGCTGGCTGGCGCAGGCGCCCCGCGCCGATCAGGCCCGCATCGCGGACGAGATGATCCGCGCGCTGGCCATCGCCACGCCCGATGCCGACAAGCCGGTGCGACAGCTGTCGGGCGGCAACCAGCAGAAGGTGGTGCTGGCCCGCGCGCTGGCCTCCAGCCCGCGCATCCTGATCCTGGACGAACCCACCCGCGGCATCGACGTCGGCGCCCATGCCGAGATCCTGACGCTGATCCGCAA
Organism: Rhodobacteraceae bacterium UBA996; assembly: GCA_002291955.1. Taxonomy (GTDB): domain Bacteria; phylum Pseudomonadota; class Alphaproteobacteria; order Rhodobacterales; family Rhodobacteraceae; genus UBA996. Next base: position 5,261 of record DBBA01000313.1, read on the forward strand.
GCTGTGCGCCGAGGGGCTGGCGCTGCTGGTCGCGTCCTCCGAGATCGACGAGGTGGTGGCGACATCGGACCGCGTCGTGGTGCTGCGCGACCGCCGCATGGTGGGCGAGATCACCGGCGCGGACATCACGCGCGAGCGCATCGTGGACATGATCGCAGGCACCGATGACTGAGGCGCGCAACATCCCCGACCGGCCGGGCCGGGTCGCCCCCCCTGGCCCGGCCGTCCGCCATGCCGCGGGCCAGGTGCTGTGGCCGATCCTGGCGCTGGCGGCGATCCTGGCGGTGGCCGGGATCGTGTCGCCGGGGTTCTACGACATCCGCATCGTGGAGGGGCGGCTGTTCGGCAACCTGATCGACATCCTGTACCGTGCCGTGCCGACCGCGATGGTCGCGCTGGGCATGGCGGTGGTGATCGGCACGCGGGGAGTGGACCTGTCGGTGGGGGCCATCGCCGCCATCGTCGGCGCGATCATCGCCTGGCGCATCCAGGCGGGCGACCCGCATGGTCTGGTCCTGGTCTGGGCGCTGGCGGCCGCGGCCCTGTGCGGGGTGTGGAACGGCGCGCTGGTCGCGGGGCTGGGCATCCAGCCCATCGTGGCCACGCTGATCCTGATGGTGTCGGGCCGCGGCATCGGCATGCTGATCAACCTGATCTACGGCGGCACCGACCCGAGCTTTCAAAGCCCGTTCCTGCAGGGCATGTCCACGGGGTCGCTGGTCTACATCCCCCTGCGGCTGTACCTGTTCGCGGCGCTGTTCGTCGTGCTGTGGCTTGTGATCCGGCGCACCGCGCTGGGGCTGTTCGTGGAAGCCACCGGCGCCAATGCCGCGGCGTCGCGGCTGGCGGGCATCAACGCGCGCGCGGTCATCTTCGTGGCCTACGTGATCTGCGGGGTGATGGCGGGCTGGGCTGGGGTGATCCTGACGGCCGACACCCATACCTCGGACCCGGTGTCGATCGCGCAGTACATCGAGCTCGATGCGATCCTGGCCATGGTGATCGGCGGCGGGTCGCTGGCGGGCGGGCGCATCCACCTGGGCGCCACGGTGATCGCCGCGTTGGTGATCCAGGCGCTGACCACGTCGATCCTGATCTCGGGCCTGCCGCCGGAATACAACCTCATCATCAAGGCGCTGGTCGTGCTGTTCGTACTGGTCCTGCAGTCGGACAAGGGGCGCCGCGACCTGATGGCCAGCCTGCGAAGGACGCCACGATGACGGCCCTGATCACACCCCTGTGGAACCGCAAGTATCTGCCGCTGGCCGCGACGATCATCGTGTTCCTGGCGATCTTCCTGGCCGGCGGGGTGATGTACGACAACTTCCTGTCCACCCGGGTGCTGGGCAACATCCTGGCGGACAACTCGTTCATCATCATCGCGGCCATCGGCGCAACCTTCGTGATCCTGTCGGGCGGCATCGACCTGTCCGTGGGGTCGATGATCGGCTTTGTGGGCGTGTGCATGGCGGTCCTTGACAGCCAGGGGTGGAACCCGCTGGCCACGGCGGCCCTGATGCTCGCGTTCGGCTTTGCCTTCGGTGCGGCCCAGGGCTGGGTGATCGACGCGCTGGACATCCAGCCCTTCATCATCACGCTGGCGGGCCTGTTCCTGCTGCGGGGGCTGTGCTTATGGTGACACTGGACGCGGTGCCGATCCGGCACGAGTGGGCGAGCCTGTATTCGGGGTTCCGGATCGAGCTGCCGGGGCGTGGCCTGCTGCGGTCCTCGGCCATGGTGATGCTGGCCAGCCTGGCCGTGGCAATCTTTGTCGCGCACTTCACGCGCTTTGGCGCCGCGGTCTATGCGCTGGGGGGCGACCGCGAGTCCGCGCGGCTGATGGGGGTGAAGATCCGGCGCACCACGGTGCTTGTCTACGCGACCGGGGGCATCTATGCCGCCCTCGCAGGGGTCGTCTATGCGCTGTATACGAAGTCCGGGTATCCGCTGGCCGGATCGACGCTGGAGTTGTCGGCGATTGCCGCGGTGGTGCTGGGGGGGACGCTGTTGTCGGGTGGGGTGGGGACGGTCGCGGGAACGCTGTTCGGGGGCCTGATCCTGGGGCTCATCTCGACGCTGATCCTGTTCAACGGGTCGCTCAACTCGGCGTGGATCCTGATCAGCAGCGGCGCGCTTGTGTTCTGCTTCATCGCGCTGCACCGCATCCTGCTGACCTCGCTCGGCCCCCGTGGCACGTCGTGATCGCCCTGTGACCGTCCAGCCCCCGGCCCAGCGCCGCCGCCCCGCCGCCGTGGTCGCGGCCTTTGCGCCCAAGGTCAGCCAGCCGCCGCTCGTCGCCTCGATCGGCCTGCAGATCGTGTCGGGCGCGCTGGCGCCAGGGCAGCCGCTGAACGAGGCCGCGATGCGCGACCGCTTCGGCGTGTCCCGCACCGCCCTGCGCGAGGCCTATTCGCAGCTGACCGCCAAGGGCCTCGTCACCGCGCGGCCGCGGGTCGGCACCACGGTGCGCGAACGGCGCCACTGGAACATGCTCGACCCCGACGTGCTGGCCTGGCACCTGCAGACGGTGCCCGCAGTCGAGATCGCGTCCCACCTCTATGCCCTGCGGCGCATGGTCGAGCCGAGCGCGGCAGGACTGGCCGCAACGGCCCGCACCGATGCCGACCTGGCCGCCATCTATGCGGCCTACGACGCGATGGAAGCCAGCGCGGCGCGCGAGGCCGATCTGGTCGAGGCCGACTATGCCTTTCACCTGGCGATCCTGACGGCCACGCAGAACCCGTTCATCTCGGGGTTCTCGGCGCTGATCCACGCCGCGATGGTGTCCACCTTCGAACTCAGCTGGCGCGGCACCCAGGTGATCCGCGACCAGCGCCTGTCGCAGCACCGTCAGGTGGCCGATGCGATCCGCGACCACGACCCGGTCCGCGCGAGCCAGCTGATGAGCCGCCTGCTCGAGGATGCGATCGCGGACGTGTGGCAGGCCGTGCAGGCGCCGCCCGCTGGCCCTGCCGCAGGATCGGGGCGGTGACGACGCCAGCAGGCCGCCCGTGGTGACGGACTTCGGCCGCACCCCGGCGGGGGACCGGGTGCTGGCGATCCCGCTTGCGGGCGGCGGGCTGGCCGCCACCATCCTGACCTTTGGCGCGACATTGCAGGATCTGCGGCTGGGGAATGGGCGCCGGGTCGTGCTGGGCAGCCCGGACCTGGCGGCCTACCTTGGACCGCTGCGGTACTTCGGGGCGATCGTCGGTCCGGTCGCCAACCGCATCGCGGGGGGGCGCTTCGGGCTCGATGGCCGCGACATCGCGCTCAACCGGAACGAGGCCGGCAGGACCACGCTGCATGGGGGCGCGACGGGGTTCGGGGAACGCGTCTGGCGGCTGGCCCACCACGCTGCCGACCGCTGCACCCTGGCGCTGGGCCACGCCGACGGTCTGGGCGGGTTTCCCGGTCCCCTGGCGGTGACGGCCACCTATCGCCTTCTGCCGCCGCAGGTGCTGGAGATCGAGATCACCGGGACCGCGCCCGCCGTGGCGGTGTTCGCCCCGGCGTTCCACGGCTACTGGAACCTCGACGGATCGCCCGACATTCTGTCGCACCGGCTGACCATCGCCGCCGACAAGCGCACCCCGGTCGATGCCGCCCTGATTCCGGACGGGCCGCCGGTGGATGTGGCGGGCACGGACCATGACTATCGCAGCGCCCGGCCGGTGGGGCCGGATCTGGACGACAACTTCTGCACCGGGTCCGCGCGGACCGGGCTGCGGCCGGTCGCCGTGCTGCAGGGCCGCGATCTGCGGCTGGATGTCGAGACGACCGAGCCGGGATTGCAGGTCTATGCCGCGGCGCGCACGTCCTCGGGCGGGTTTCCGGGCCTGGACGGGCAGCCCTTCGGGCTGCACGCAGGCGTGGCGCTGGAACCCCAGCTCTGGCCCGATGCGGTGAACCGGCCCGATTTCCCCTCGGCCCGGCTCGACCCCGGGGTGCCGGTCACGCAGGTGTCGCGCTTCCGGCTGACCCGGGTCTGACGGCGCGCGACCCCTTGGTCAGGCCGGGACCGCCTGCGCCAGATAGGCCCGCCAGCCGCCCAGATGCGTGATGTCGGTCGCGCCCTGCGTGCCCGCCGCTTCCACCAGGAACCCGGTCACAACCCGCCCGTCGGCCAGCCGCACCCGGCCTAGCGACAGGGGCGCGGGGATATCGCCCAGCAGCGCACCAAGGCCCGCGGGCGGCATCGCCCAGACCTCGACCGCGATGGGGGCGCCGCCGTCCGTCACGCGCAGCAGGCCGGGCCGCGCGGGCGGACCGCCCGGCAGGGCGTACAGGCGATAGTCGGGCGCGGTGTGCGTGGCCGCCAGGAACCGCCCGCCGCGGGTGGTGATCTGGGGGTTCAGCGCCAGCCCCGACATGTGCGCGCCGACCAGTGCGATGGTAGCCTCGCCCGGTTGGGGTGTTGCGGGCAGGGTCGGGGTCGCGGGCAGGGGGTGCCCGGTCGCGCCCATCTTCGGTGCCGCGTCCGCATGCAGCGCCTGGGCCACGCTGGCGGCCAGCGCGTCCTGGCCCGCGCGGGCCAGCAGCGTCACGCTGCCGGGGCGGCCGTCGCTGCGGGGGGCGACGGGGACCGCGATGCCGCACAGGTCCATCAGGTTGACGAAGTTCGTGTAGGT